>DRHQ01000096.1 GCA_011049545.1 Candidatus Aminicenantota bacterium
AAGGCTCTGATAAATGGGAAAAAGTTGATTATTGATAAATCCCCCGAATGCGAATCAAAAATTTAAAGGAGGAAAGCTTATGGCAAACTCAATCTGCACAAAATGTGATAATAATCATTTTGAATTAAAAGAAGTAAGCCCCCGAGATTCAGAATTTATACTCTATTTCGTTCAATGTACTAGTTGTGGTGGAGTAATTGGTGTCATTGATTTTTACAACATTGGCGAGCTTATTCATCAACTCGCTAAACAATTAAACGTCTCCCTTAAGCGATAACACCTCATATTCCTCTGATTAAAGGAAATTTATTAGCGAATATAAGAAGGAGGGCAAATGTCAGAATTAACCCCCGAAGAAAAAAGAAGAATTTACGAAGAAGAAAAGGAGAGAATGAAAGCCCAAGAAAAGATAAAAAAGAAAACTAAACCAGCTACATGGGGATGCTTAACAATAATTATTGTCATAGCAATAGTTTGGTTGGCCGGAGTATTTTCTCCATCCAGGAAACAAGTTACGTCCACAAGGCCCACTGTTCAAGTTAAAAAAGCTATTCCTCAGATCACACAGAAAGATGAAGACCTACTTAGAAAATTGATTGAATCTGGATTGGTAGAGAAAATAAATCCTCGGTTGAACGAAGTTTTTGTTAATCCTCTTATCTGGGCAAGCTTAAAGTATGATGCAAAGAAAGATTTCGCAGGATTCTTAGCTGTATACTGTGGAAAAAAGAAGGGGTCGGGTATAAATCGGGTAGATATTAAGGATTCTTATTCAGGTAAAAAATTGGCAAAATGTAGTGACCTTGGATTCAAAGTATATTAAAAATACTGCAAATAAGGAAATTTATTGACGAGTATAAAAAGGGGAAATAAAAAAAATAATAAAATACGATGAAAAATAATCAATTTAATAAAAATCTTTTAATCTGTGGAGATAATTTAAAAGCCCTTGATGATTTGAAGAAGCAAAGAATTAAAGCAGATCTAATCTATCTTGACCCTCCTTTTTTCAGCAATAGGCATTATGAAGTTGTTTGGGGGGACGAAGCAGAGGTCAGGAGTTTCAAAGACCGTTGGGCTGGCGGAATTCATGTCTATATCGAATGGATGAAAGAGCGCATTAAAAAAATGGCCGAGGTTTTAAAAGACAGCGGCTCCTTTTATCTACACTGTGACCCTCATGCAAGTCACCATCTAAAGATAATGCTTGATAATGTTTTGGGTCATCAAAATTTCCGCAGTGAGATCCACTGGCAAAGGACGAGTAGCCACAGCGATAGCAAAAAATGGCCTAATATTCATGATACAATTTTCTACTATGCAAGAGAAAGGGCCACCTGGAATCCTCAATATCTTGCACACAGCCCAGAATATGTGTCTAAATTCTACCGATACAAAGACGATAGAGGAGTATATAGACACGATCATATTATACGATCTGCATCAATGGGGCCTAGACCCAATCTAGCATATGAATATAAAGGATATACACCAAAATGGGGCTGGCGAATGTTGAGGGACAAGGTTGAAGTCTTGGATAATGACAATCGAATAGCATGGTCCAAAACAGGCAGACCTTATCTTAAAAGGTATTTACACGAGCAAAAAGGCACAATGGTTTCTTCGCTTTGGACTGATATTCCCCCAGTTTCTCCACATGCCACTGAACGACTTGGATATCCAACACAAAAACCAGAAGCATTATTAGAAAGAATCATTAAGGCAAGTACTAATAAAAACGATTTAATCTTAGACCCTTTCTGTGGCTGCGGAACAGCTATGGCAGTAGCTCATAAGTTAAATCGCAAATGGATAGGAATTGATATATCCCCAACTGCAATAAGCCTTATTGAGAAGAGGTTAGATAAATTAGGGGCTATAAAAAGAAAAGATTTTGATAGCATTGGAATGCCTACAACAATAACAGAGCTAAAAGCATTAGAGCCTTTTGAGTTTCAAAATTGGGTAATAAATGAGATGAGAGCAAAACAGAGTAAAAAGTTGGTTGCTGATATGGGATTAAATGGATATTATGATAAAACTATTTTCACCGAAGAGGCAGGGATCCAGGTTAAACAATCAGAAAAAGTAGGAAGAAATGTTGTTGATAATTTTGAGACAGCATTAAGGAGGGGCAAGTATAAGATGGGTTTTATAGTTGCCTTCAGCTTTACAAAAGGCACACATGAAGAGACAGCAAGAGTAAAAGGGAAAGGCTTAGATATTAAATTGATTAGAGTGGAAGATTTGCTTTTAGGGAAGATTAAAATATAGAGATTATTGAGCCGACTGGAAACCAAATCTCCTAAAGCCCTGGCTTCCCCAGAGAAAGGCGAAGGCTTAGGATATTCAAAGACTTGAGTTCGTCGCTCTATGGCACTCTCAGAGCCTTGTTTTCCAGGGGTATAAATTTTCAGGGAACTTTTCCTCCCAAAGGGTCAAAAAAGCCCGAATCACTAATTATGCGTTATATATCTTGATTTTTTTTGGGATTTTTATTGACTTCTTAATTAAGTTATGTTATTTGGAAATAAATGAGGCGGCGAATAAAAAAAACGATGTCCCACCAATTAATTTTGGTTCCCATCATAACACAAAATTGCTGCTGAGGTTTGGCATCATTCCTCAGCTGTCGCCTTAAAAAAAGGAGGTGAGAGATGGAGAGCAAGGCTTGGAAGGAATTCAAGAGAAAAGTGGATGATGGTTTGAGTACATTTATAGCAGAAACAATAGAAAAACATAGTACCGAGATTCATATTTGGTTCGAAAAATATCGACAAGGTAAATGTAGCGTTGAAGATTTTGCTAATAAGTTTATAGAACTTTCAAATAAATAATTAAGATGGTTCCCATCATAACAGATTGCTGAGGTTTGGCACCGTTCGCTAGCCTTTGTAAAATGACCTTAAAATGAAACTTGAGAATAACGGCAACAAAAAGAGGCAAGATTTTGTGTTTGACAGATTAGGGTTTGATTTGCTCGGCATTGAAGCAAAAAAAAGATTAAGCAGATCTAGGTTTATCATTTTTGTCATTGGATTTCCGTTTTTATGCATAGGCATTGCCCTATGGATATTCAAGTTATTTGAAGTTGTTACATGGTGGGCCCCTTGGCCTTTTATTCTTGTTGCGATTGGTTCATCAATCTACAATCATTTTAACCTCAGAAGATCAAGGAAACTTATAGATAAGATGCGAGAAACACTGAATTCACTTATGTCAACTAGGAGGTAAATATGTGGTGTATAAGATGAAAATGGCGATAACAGACCCTTTTTGTTGTAGGTGTAAGGAAGATTTTCCCGTAGCCGAAGAGCCTACAAGATGGATGATGGGGCAACTTAGAAAATTATCAAAAGCCCCAAAGAAAATAAGAGAACAATTTCGTGAATGGCTAAATAGTGAAATTCATGGTGAGGGATATTTGTGTGGCAATTGTTATTTTGATTTGACTGATGATGAGTGAAAAAAAAGAATTTTATGGCCCATGTTTACCTCAAAGGAAACGGCATTATTTTGGCAGGAATACTGGTTGGGCTGGAGGAATGGGACAACCTTGGACATATAAGTGCATTTGGTGTGGAAAATATAATCCAAGATGGGAGCCTAAATTTTGGGAAGAAGAATTTGAAAAATAGATGAGATAATTGTGTCGCAGAAGGAGCATTATGTCAACTAACGGGAGCTAAATATGAAGATTTATCATGGTATTAACAAAGGTACCAGGGGGCAAATGCACGAATTAATACGACCTTTTTACTAAGGATTGGAGACTTTCGCAAATGCACGAATTAATACGACTTTTTTAGTAGGGTTTGGAGACTTTCGCAAATGCACGAATTAATACGACTTTTTTAGTAGGGTTTGGAGACTTTCGCAAATGCACGAATTAATACGACCTTTTTACTAAGGATTGGAGACTTTCATAAACGCACGAATTAACACGACTTTTTTAGTAGGGATTGGAGACTTTCGCAAATGCACGAATTAATACGACTTTTTTAGTAGGGTTTGGAGACTTTCGCAAATGCACGAATTAATACGACCTTTTTACTAAGGATTGGAGACTTTCGCAAATGCACGAATTAATACGACCTTTTTACTAAGGATTGGAGACTTTCATAAACGCACGAATTAACACGACTTTTTTAGTAGGGTTTGGAGACTTTCATGAATGCACGAATTAACACGACTTTTTTAGTAGGGTTTGGAGACTTTCATGAATGCACGAATTAATACGACTTTTTTAGTAGGGTTTGGAGACTTTCATACTCGAATTTAGATAGAGATCAAATGAAAAAAAACATCCTTCTGCTGGTATGCATTTCTTTCTTTATAATTATTCCTTCTAATGTAAACGGACAGAGCAAAAAATTTGTGATAGGGATTCATTCTGGATATTCTTTTCTTTTCGGGACAGGACTTCATGAAGATAGCGGACTTTGGGGCGAATCCAAAAGAAAAACTAAATTAGGATTACACAAGGGACTTAGTTTACAATACTATTTCTCCGCCAAATGCGCAATTCAGTTAGAAAAGGATTATCAAAGAATGGCTTATCATCATGAGTTTACTGATTTTGTTAACCCCGAATACAGTTATTCCAGTGTGGATAATTCTTCATTTACTGTATATTATTTAAATTTAATTCGCCACTACACGAATAAAGAAAATAATTTTTCCTGGTATGTTTCTGCTGGTATTGGAGTAGAAAAGATGGGTCCACGTGTGCTATATTTTAAAATAGGGGGCGGAATAAAATACTCTTTTTCTCCGCATATGGCATTGCATCTGGGGGTTTCTTTTTTGCCACCACAGATTATTCATTACTATCGGCTAGTTCCTGGTGGCATAATGTATTTTTCCCTCAATGTTGGCTTGGAATACGGATTTTAAATTTCATGATCAGGCGGCAAAAAAGGAATTGGGGCGAATATTCATTAACAGGCTTGAAAGGCGAAGACTTAGATATTCAAAGACTTGAGTTCGTCGCTCTATGGCACTCTCAGAGCCTTGTTTTTCAGGGGTATAAATTTTCAGGGAACTTTTTCCCCCAAAGGGTCAAAAAAGCTCGAATCACTAAATATAAGTGATATATCTTGGTTTTTTTGGGATTTTTCTTGACTTTTTAATTAAGTTATGTTTTATTCGGAAATAAAGGAGGTCAAATGATTAAAAAAATGTCAAAAATAATAAAAAAAAGGAGGAAAGAAAAATGAAAAAATCCAAACCATTAAATCCAGCCAACAGAGGAGAGAGTAAGGCCGTAGTGGGACCAATGCCCAAGAAAATTTTCGCACAGGCTTCACCCAGATCTGTGGGCGGCGTATCGATGTTCGACGCATTAAGCAGGATTAATGCCGAGACAGTGCATGCCTTTGCGTCTGATCCCAACATCATCAATCGGGCGACCGTAATGCTTCAAGAGGCAGGCTTTGAGATTCTCCAAGTGACAAGTCTGACAATAAATATCGCTGGTAGTCAGAAGACATACGAGAAGGCGTTCAACACTAAGCTGATAACTGAGGAACGGCCGGTGATAAAGGAACTGGGCAGGGAAGACACAGCTACCTTCATCGAATGCCCCGATACCGATCTACGCGGATTAATCAGTACCGCTAAAACTGCATTTAAAGACGTGCTGGAGGGCATCGCCATAGAGGAGCCCAATTACCTTATGGCCGAGTCCATGTACCCACCCAACAAAGAGTACTGGCATCTTCGCGTGCCTGCCGGTGTTTCTTTGGCCACCAATGCCGACAAAGCTCACCGCGCTGGTATTACTGGCCAGGGCATCAAGATAGCCATGGTCGACACGGGTCATTACAAACATCGGTGGTTTGTTGGTCGTGGGTACCGAGTGGCACCAGTGGTTCTCGCGCCGGGATCAACTGATCCGCTGAAAGACGACCATGGTCATGGCACGGGTGAGTCGGCCAACATCTTCGCGGTAGCCCCGGATGCGGAGTTATTGCCTGTCAAATGGAACTATGTTAACAGCACTGCCGCAATTAACACGGCCGTGGGCCTGCAGCCGGATATCATTACCTGCAGTTGGGGCCACGATAAGCCGTCTGGGAATCTGACTGCCGCGGATCAGGCCGCTGCTGCCGCCATTGCAGCCGCAGTTGCCAGCGGTATCATTGTCGTTTTTGCCGCCGGGAACGGACAGTGGGGATTCCCTGGACAGCATCCCGATGTTATCTCCGCCGGAGGCGTCTTCATGGACATAGACGAATCGCTTTGGGCCTCAGACTATGCCAGCGGCTTTATGAGCAATATCTATCCTGGAAGGCAAGTTCCGGATCTCTGCGGCTTGGTCGGAATGAGGCCGGGAGCATCATACATCATGCTACCGATACAGCCTAATTGCACCATGGATCAGATCAAGGCGGGGGGTACGCATCCTCCTGGCGACGAGACAGCCTCAGATGATGGCTGGGCAGCCTTCAGCGGTACGTCGGCCGCGGCTCCTCAACTGGCAGGCGTGGCCGCCCTCATCAAGCAGGCCTGTGCCAGATTAACTCCCGCACAGGTGAGGGACATAATGAAGAAGACAGCGCGTGATGTAACTCAGGGCAACTGTCATCCTAATACAGGTGCTAATCCGGCGATACCGGGGCCTGACGATGCCACCGGTTATGGTCTAGTTAATGCGCACAAGGCTACGCTTATGGCCAAACTACGCTGCATCAGCATTAGACCAATACGATCAATAGGGGGTATCTCTCGCGCAACGCTACCCCGAGGACCTAGCATAGGATCCATCCAGCCCCGAGGACCTAGCATAGGATCCATCCAGCCCCGAGGACCTATTACTAGGGCACCCCAACCACCCACAGGGCCCATTACCGGACCAATTTCTCCGGTCAGACCCAGAGAAGCTGCTGAACTGACCGATCTGGAGCTGGCCTCTCTTGAGACACAATTGGCTCAACAGCCGCAACTCTCTGAAGAAGACGTCGAGATGCTGGAGAAGATGCTCCTCGAATCTGATCCCGACATCACTGACGAATAAAAGCATTTAAGGAAAGGTTACCGCTCGTCTTCATGGCGGGCGGTTGCCTGACCTCTGTGAAAAGTCGGTAACTGACTGCGGAGGATGGTCTTGCCATGAACAAAAAAATTATGCTGTGCAGTATGCCGTTTGGGGCACTGGAAAGACAAGCCCTAGGCTTAAGTCTATTAAAAGCGCGATTAACCGAGATAGGTATACCCTGCGAACTTCATTACCTGACGTTCCCATTCGCCGAATTGATCGGCGTTGAGGAATACAATTGGATGGTAAATGAGGCGCCGTATACTGCTTTTTCAGGCGACTGGAGCTTTACAAACGCTTTGTACGGAGAGAATAATGAAGCCGACGAACGGTATATCCGGGAAGTTCTCCAAGACACCTGGCAATATGACGATCAGGCCATCACCCGTATCCTGCGGGTACGTTCCCTTGTACCGCACTTCCTCGATTACTGTATGGATGCCATTCCGTGGCATGAATACACCATTGTTGGTTTTACTTCAACCTTTGAACAAAATATTGCGTCACTGGCACTCGCCAAACGGCTGAAGGAATCTTGGTCGCGCATCAAGATCGTCTTTGGTGGCGGTAACTGGGAGGATGAGATGGGAGTGGAACTGCACCGAAGATTTCCCTTCGTTGACTATGCATGCCCCGGAGAGGCAGATGAGAGCTTCCCGTCTCTCGCACGGTTGATTCTTAGCGCCAAAGCGTCAAGAAAGTCACTTGTGGCTGTTCCCGGCATCGTCTTTCGTTCCAATGGAAAATCCGTTTTCACCGGCTCGTCTAACCTTGTTTACGACATAGACAGCCTCCCCATTCCAGACTACAAAGACTATTTTCAGGCTTTCGAACAGAGTTCGGCCGGAGCTTCAGTGATCCCGATGCTCTTGTTTGAAGGCTCTCGTGGCTGTTGGTGGGGTGCCAAATCCCACTGTACCTTTTGCGGACTCAACGGCAGTACCATTTCGTTTCGCGCTAAAAGTTATAAAAGCGCTATTAGCGAGATTAAGTATTTGGTTGATAAATGGCAAATCGATATGGTACAAGCAGTCGACAATGTTCTCGACATTAGAGGTTTTAATGATTTCATCCCGGCACTGACCCGTATGGAACAGTCACTACAGTTCTTCTACGAGATAAAAGCCAATCTCAGTCGCAATCAGGTTCAGATGCTCCGCGCAGCCGGTATTACCTGGGTTCAGCCTGGAATCGAGAGCATGAGTGACCACGTTTTGAGACTCATGAGGAAGGGTATAACAGCGTTACAAAATATTCAGCTGCTGAAATGGTGTCAGGAACAGGAAATAAATGCAGACTGGAACATCCTGTACGGTTTTCCTGGAGAAACTAGCGATGATTATGATAATATGCTTACCTTGCTAAAGCAGATTCGGTTTCTCAAAGCACCGACCGGTTGTGGCCCTATCCGGCTGGATCGTTTCAGCCCATACTTCGTAGCACCCCAGAAGTTCGGCTTGCGTAATCTGCGACCAATTGCACCATACAAGTATCTGTATCCCTTTAATGATAATAGTCTAAAACGGATTGCTTATTATTTTGATTATGATTACGATCCATCAATGAATCCCGATGATTACACTAGGGACGTGATCGCATTTGTCAATGAATGGCAGCAATGCCCCGAAACCGGATCATTGCGGGCGTTTAAACGTCCTGACAATGCATTGGCACTGGTCGACACCAGATCTGATGCTTGCCGACAGCATGTTATCTTGCGGGGAATTGACTGCGAAGTGTATGAATATTGTGATCAGGTGCGTTCGCTACAATCGGTGCACAAGCATATCAAGGATATCCTGCCCAAGAGGCCATTTACTTCAGGCCAAATTCGCGTCTTCCTCCAATCCCTAGTCGATAATAAACTGATGGTTACCGATGGATCGCGCTACCTAAGTCTAGCACTGCGGTCGGAACCGGTGGCCCAAAAAGATGATTCTCGAATACTCGACAGAGTCTAGTAAACATTATCTTGTCCTTTATTGGGTATACACCGGACATTGAAGAAGATTTGCAAATGAAATTATCTGAAGACAAGATTATTTCAGCGCAGGTTATCCTGCGTCCAACTTCGGGTAGGAATATCACTCCAGAAACGTTAATTACAGCTGAGAATATCTCCCAGTATGCACCATCGCAAGAATCCGTTAATGAGACATCTCGGATGTTCAGCTCGCTTGGATTTGAGATAGGGACAATGGTGGGCATCAGCTTCTCCATTACGGCTCAGGTACGCACATTTGTTGATGTATTAAAGGTGCGTTTACGCCTGACGGATCGTGGTGGCATTGAGTGTCTCGGTGATGACGATACCGGCAGGCTGGAACTACCGATAACAAACCTGCCCCGGAAACTTGCTCTACATCTTCATGCGGTTACCTTCACCGCCCCCCCTGATTTCGGACCCACCGATTTCTAAGATGACACTTAAATTCAGCAGATCCAAACTTTTTAATGATAAGAGAATATCCCTTGATTCGGACAAATCCTTTCCCCAAGAATCTATGTCGCATAATTTGCATTATGTCAACTCGCCACTCGAATCACTAGGTATAAGTGATATATCTTTATATTTTTGGGATTTTTATTGACTTCTTAATTAAGTTATGTTATTTAGAAATAAATGAGGCGACAAATAAAAAAAATGATGTCCTACCATTTTTTTTGTCCATATTCAACCCCCCTTTTGTTGGCTTACTGAGGTTTGGCACCGTTCCTCAGCCGTCGCCTAAAAAGAACTAAGAAAGGAGAAATGAATGAATTCAGGCGGCAAAAAAAAGAGCGTTCCTACAACATTACCTAACTACAAACATTTGCAAGCCATTGCAGACAATATTTACCGGGAGTTTTGGCACTCTCTCCCGGTGCCGCCTTTTGATCGCTTGAGGAAAGGCTAATCACTTCCCATTTTAGAGGTGATTTACTTCTTGAAAACGTTTACCCCCAAATTCATCTGTAGCGATGATTTACTTCTTGCTAAGATGAACGTATATTAAAAAAGAACATGAAAGGAGAAAAAAATGAAGAAGAGAAAACCTTATAAAAAGCCAGAAATAAAGAAGATTCCGCTAAGGCCTCAAGAGACGGTGCTTGGCTTCTGCAAAACGTCGCAAAATCGCGGCCCACTCATAGGGACTTGCGATCGCCCAAACCCATGTCAAACTCAGGGATCTTAAAAATTAACAGGAATTTATTTAAACTAGGGCGACGAAAAAAAGGTGCCAGCACACTTTGGCTGGGTTTTTCTCGTATATTTTACCGGCCTCGTCGCCTTCTTAAATTTCCATGCAGGGGAGGTTAAAATGAGACATAAAGGATTTACTTTAGTAGAGATTTTAGTCGGCAGTTCTATCATGCTAATAGTTGTGATGCTGACTTTAACTCTCTATACAAAGACCAATAAAATTGCTGTCGATCAATATCAGTTTTCAGAGATTCAACAAGATGTTCGCTCTGGCATATATTTCATTTCAGAAGATGTGAGAGATGCCGGGGTTGGTTTGCCAGTTAGCCTTAGTGGTCGTTTTATAGAAGGGATAGATGGATACGGACCTGCTCCAGAATTTAGTGATTCCATAAAAATTATGGGCGGTTTTGATGGTGCGCTAGACTTGAAGATTGAGAAGTATCAAGGTGGAGGCGGAGGTGGAGCGTCGACAGCATTTTTATATGATTGGGATTTGGAGAATATTCATTATTCTATTGATTTCTATATAGGCAAGGTTATCCTTTTGGCATCAACTACATGTCCTGATTGCTATGCATTTCGTGTAATAACCAATGCATTTGGGCTTGATGGAACTGGTGCTTCGAAGTTTAACATGTCTCCCGGATTATCATCAGGATTTAATCCTCCTGGCGGATTGATAGAATCATGTGCACCTAATTGCTGGGATGATGCGGAAGTTACCTTTGGGCAGATTAAACAGTATTGGCTTGATACTACAGGAATCCCCGGAGATTATCCAGATTTAAATCTAACAGTGGGGCAGGCAGGATATCAAGGTATTCCATATGTTTTGTATATGACAACAGTCTATGATGGTGTTCTTAGCCATATACCAATTGCTCTAAATATAGAGAATCTACAACTCCAATATGTGGGCGATTTGGATTTTGACGGGCTTACAGATGCATCAGCAGATTGGGATAACTTTAATTGGACAATCAATCCAGCGGATGATGTGGCCACACAGATGGGTAAATTGGTATTGCTAAGGCAAATCCGACTTGTTCGGATATGGGTGCTAGGAAAAACAGCAAATCCCTTTGTAGGAGTTTCTGGTTCACCTTCGACAAATAATCATCTTTACAGGAGACCCGCTATTGCAAACAGCCCCATGAGCGACCAAGATGATAGACATAGGAGATTCCTGGTGACGACAATGTCAAACATAAGGAATCACTGTTTGGACTTTTACAGCACATATATAGCTCTAGAAGATGCTACCCTTAAAGTCACTCAGATTAGGAAGATCAAATAATAACAATGATAGCTTTCAAAAGCAGGTGCTGTATGGCAAACATACAACTAGATTTCGAACAACTTGACAAATGGCCACTTTATTGGCGATGCAAAGAGTGTGAAGACCCTACGAATCTTCTTGTAATTGAAGAGAAAGGGCATTGGGATTTTTTTCTAGGAAGCTTTATAAGGAATCGTCGGTCCCTTATTCCTTAAGATATCTTAGGAGGTGAGATGAGATGGGTAATGATGCATTGATATGGTGGTTGCTAATCATGGTGATAGCAGCCATCATAAAATACTGGGAGAGAAGCTCCAGTTAAGGTGCTACCTACAGGAATTATGAGAACGAAGATGAATACTTGCTGTATAAAAGGCTGTTACGAACCCGTCTTTAAAACTATCGTGATTAAGAAAGCAATTTTTAGCAAAAGAAAGCAATGTGCTTTTGACGTGAAATATCCGCTCTGCAAGGATCACGATCTAAAACGGGATGCCACAGTTGATTCTAAGAAGTTTAAGAAAGCAAACCCGCACATCGTTTAGAACTAGCTCAAAATGATACGATTGTCCAGAAATCCAATAGCCGCATACGAATGTTTGACGACAGAGCAATTGAAAACAATAAGGGTAGCGCTTGAGTATGATATGTTTCATAATGTCAAAACCGAGGAATCTAAACTCTTTGTCAACACAAGAATTGCTATTATCGACAAAATTCTCGAGGATAGAGATGCAAAATAAGGCAACCATGCGAGAAACTCAAGGTCTCGTTTGGCAAAAAGCTTCAAATATGAAGAAAAGTTCGACTAAATATTTAAATTATTTTAAAATAAAATGACCTAAGGAGGGAAAAAATGAGAAAGTTAATTCTTTTTGCATTTACTGTAATATTACTCTTATGGGGATGCACTTCTTCTGATGGAACGGGAAATTTCAAACTCTATTTGACAGATCAGCCAATTGATGACGCAGAGGAAATATGGGTTACCATAAGCGAGATAAATGTTCAGAAAGAGGAGGAAGGTTTTCTTACTATTAGTTCAGGCGAAAAAACTTATGATTTACTTGTATTACGAGACACAGAAGAGAAGATAGTAGATATAACATTAGAAGTAGGGACGTACACTCAAATTAGATTAGTAGTAGTTTCAGGTAGGATTGTTATTGCCGGTGAATCCCATGATATGACTGTACCCAGTTCAGAGGTGAAAATTCCTTTCGTTTTCAATATTTTAGCAGGTGGGGCAACTGAGATACATTTGGATTTTGAGGCAGAACACTCTATTCATGCAGTATATGCTGGTCAAAGTGAAGAATATATATTAAGGCCTGTTATCAGAGTAAAAAGCATTAGATAAAAAAAAGGCGACACATCAAATGATGCATCGCCCTTTAACTTGAAAACTGCTTTAATGAGGACTAGTTTAAAATTAGGAGCCGGCTGCAGCAGTCCTTGGCGCACTAATCCAGGAACCATTCCACATTACTAAATCATTGTTGAAATCGCCTGACTTGCTGACTATAAACAATCCAGCTTCAGGGTCGGCAGGATCAAAAGCAGACCAACTCCGACCGGTAGAACCTAGTGCCTTATCACGTCCATAGGAAATAATTACGAAATCATCTCCAGCTGCTCCAGTTATTCCATAATTTCCATTTACAGCAGTACCACAGTAAGCATTATAAAGAGTACCCCACTGGTCGGTAAGGGGAAGGACTTTGATGTAGAAGGGGGAAATCGCAGTATAGAAGGCATCGGTGGCTGCGTAAGTACCAGTTTGAGTGGGAGTGACTCCGTTATCAGTAATAAAATCGGTGACACCTGTGGAAATGACGACGATATCCTTCATGGTGCTTTTCTGCTTCGCTTTCTGAATGGCGGTAATAGCGTTGGGGATGAGAAGGGCAGCAAGAATTCCGAGGATAGCCACAACGATAAGCAGCTCAATCAGTGTAAAACCTCTTACTTTTTTTAACATTTAAAACCTCCTTGGCTCTGGCGACTTTATTGTTCTAGCCCGCCAGAGAATGTTAAATTTGAATCACTTATTATATAGCAATTTCCGTGCCAAATTAATAAAATTTTAACTTATTGAAAATAAAGAATTTATTTTTTTACATCTCAAATGTTACTCATTAAAATAACATTTTTTGTTTAATTTTTGACAAAATATGTCATTTTAAGCGGACTATAGGACTATTTTTTTTTGATTCGCTCAGTCGCCTCCTTTCCTAGTGCCTCTCCGCTTATAGGAGGCCCCGGCGCCATCATCAGAAGAAAAGTTAATCCAAGCGGGGAAAAGAAGGATTAATGGGAGACGCCGGGGCTATTATTATGGCCGATACCGAGAGAATGCCAGAAATCAGATAAAATTGTCATCTATTCTAAGTATTATCATTCTCATTAAAGCATCTTCGATTCAGTCACCATCGATCGTCTTTTTAAAATCTCCGATGCTTCTGCCATCAGCTTACGTAGTGCTGTAAGAATTTCATCGCTAGATTTTCTCAATTGCTCAAGATTGAGGGTAAGGGATCTATCACTGATTCTACCTTTCATCCAGGCTTCAAAAGTACTCATGAGAAGACGGTGGTTCTTCGTCATATCATCTTCTATAAGGATTTTGATATTCTTGATTATCTCTTCAAATCCTTTGATGATTTTATCGTCTTGCAATCTTTCGATGGCTTTATCATTCATAATTTGACTCCCCTCAAAAAGTCATCGTGTTTAATTGAAGCCCTCGCCTCTTCGTTTTATTTCTCTCCTTCCTTTTCCGCTTCCTTTTTCGCTTGGTTGTTGTGTGCTTTTTCTTCAATCGCGATTCTCTTTTTATATTATATTTTTTTTTAGTTTAATTTGTCGATCTTATCCTGAATTTTCTCAAAATAAGTTGTGATTGATATCAGCAACGGAGCGATCAGTTCCATAGCTTCTCTGCTGTCGAGCAGATTTTCTTTCCACCCATCGATTATATTATTCGCTTTTTCCAGAGCTTCTTTTGTTTCTTCTCTGCTCATGGTTCATGCCTCCTTTAGAGTTTTCCCTTTTCTGGAATGAAGACAAATCCCTTTTCCGTCATAGATGATGCGTCCGTCCTTTCCTCAATTTCAAATAACTTAGCAAGGCTGTTAGTTGACATAATGGTAGTTATGCGGCACAGTCTTCTCGGGGAAAAGAAATTATTTTCTAAATTGTCTGAATCCCCCGCTTTTTTCATCCCTGGGTTCTCTTAATAGTGCTTTATTAACCTTGAGCTTTCTGGATTTTAATTCATGACCATCCAACGACTCTATCGCTTTTTGGGTTTGCTCATCATTCTCAAATTCTGCAAACCCAAATCCCTTTGATCTACCGGAAAATTTGTCTCTAATAATGGTTACATCTTGCACCTCGAAGCCCTTCTTCTTGATTATTTCTTTTAGCTCTTCTTCGGTTACTTCATAGTTTATGTTCCCAATATAAATCTTGTTTTCTTCGTCCATTATTACTCCTTTAAAAAATATTATCCATTCTCATTATTTTTTTTTAGGCGACAGCTGAGGAACGGTGCCAAACCTCAGCACGTCAGCAAAAGGGGTAATTGATGGTAACACCTTTTTCGGTGGGACATCGTTTTTTTTATTCGTCGCCTCATTTATTTCCAAATAACATAACTTAATTAAGAAGTCAATAAAAATCCCAAAAATATCAAGATATATAACTTATAATTAGTGATTCGAGTGGTAAGTTTACATAATGGAGGTTCTTCGACACAATCCTCTCCGGGAAAAGAAATTAGCTTTAAATTCGCTCAGCTATCTTTTTCAATATCGGGAAGCGAGAGCTTCAGGGTCTTTGGCTTTCAGTTGCCTCATACTCTATGAAAAGCAGATAAAGGAGTTATTTCTCAGCCTCCTTCGGCTTAAGCTCCATGCCGAGTTGTTGCATCAGAGTCATCATATCCGCTACACCCCATAATTCAACGATTCTTTTATCCGAAAACCTTGCAGTCAGAAAGGCAGTGTATTCTATTTTGTTTCCTGTAGGTGGAATACCCATAAACTCGCCCTCATGTGTCCCTGTAAGAGTAACTCTTGCTGTAACCTTTTCTGCCTCAGCCACCATGTCGTTAATCTCATGATGAAAATCAGGGAATGCCACTAAGAAGGCGCGATTGGCTTGTATGTGTTCTTCAAGGCTCATTGGTTTTGGAAAGCCAGCAAAGTGACAGATATAATCTGGAGAACACACTTCCTCCCAAGCCGCATAATTCCCCTTATCTGTTTCCTCAAGCATGTAGCGGAACAAAGCCTTATTCTGCTCCTCAATCTCTGCCTGGGCTTTCATCTTCTCAAGCTCTGCCATTGCTTCCCTGTCCTGGCAGCCGACTGTAAAGCATAGAATAAGAACCAGAAGTAGAATCATACATAGTTTATTCATGTTGCCCTCCTTCTTTACGTTTCCTATCTGTAATAGCAATGCAAGATAGAAAGTTCTGATTATATAGAGTGACCAGTACTTAAAGAGAAATTAAATGTCAGGTCAAGCTCATCCTAAAACATAATGTCAGCATACAGCTTCCATGTGCCATCAGCAGCTTTTTTCCATATAACCAAATATTTGCCAACGTCTTTTATCTCATCCTGTCCTTCAGGTTTAATTGTCAAATCAGCCTTGCCGAACTCGCCAACCATATCATCCATCCTCATGACATCCACTGTGGTCAACACAACTTCTTTCATTCCCATCTGGAAAGCTCCTGCCCAGAAAGCTTCTACACCTTCCCTCCCTTTAAACATATCACCCGTTTGGGAAATTAGCCAGGCATCCTCTGTGTAAAGGCTTGCCAAAGCGGCGGCATCGCCTGAACTGAATACTTCGCCAAACTTGATATTCGTCTCTGCAATCGCTTGTCGTTCTTGAGCCAAAGCCATAACCTCTTTTGGCTCTTCCTGTACTGCTTTCTCTTCCTCAGCCACCTCTTCTCCCTGCTGGCAGCCAAAAGTAAAACAAAGCAGAATGACCAAAGGAACGACCATAAGTAATTTTTTCATTTTGTCCTCCTTATTTTTTTTAGAAATGAGAAATCTATAAATCTAAAGCGTCGGCTTTCCCTCCCCTTCTTCCTTTGCTTTTTCTTCGGTCTTATTTCATACTTCTCCATGCCTAATTCAAAAAATCTTTTATCTAATGCACGTGCAGAGATTCTTTTAAAATCAATTATGCAGTTATGACATTGCAGTTCGCCATCATCACCATACAAAGCATTGGATGGACAACCATGTCTTAACCATAAGAGCCTTCTTAGAATTTTGTTCTCAGTCTCTAATTTACTCATTTTTTATCTCCTCCTCTTTTTCCCAGTTCTTATATTTTCGCACTAAATGACAAATCTCTTTGAACTCCTCCCAAATGTGAAGAACGGTCCTGGCATGATCTTTTCCGAGAGCTTTGTATAATCTGCTTTCATTGAAGATATTTTTCTCATACCAGTCATGGTCATCTGCTATTGTCTGACTACCCTGAACAAAAGGACGATTCTCAGCATACACTCCTAAGACTTTAATGATACAGTTTAAAGTATTTGTAGCTAATTCGAAATGAAGCTTGTCAATGTTTTCGCTCATTCACTCCTCCTCTTGAGTTGTGGGAGAGGGCGATTGCCTAATCTATTATTACCTCCACACCTGCTTCCCGTAGCATCCCAATTAGGTTTTCTCTAGTGCATTGATGCGGGTCTTCTTTAATCATTTTGACATATGCTTTTACAAAACTTTCATCTACCCTTGACTTCTTCTGTTCAAGTTGGTCATATAAATCTATAACAATGTCAGTATAACTGGCTTCAATTTCATCCCGTTCAGCCTCCTTCTGTATCATCTCTTTTATTTGCTTACATGCCTGCCTACACTGTTCTATGCCCTCTATACAATTTATCTCAATACAAGTTTTTAAACAGTTTTTTATCCAAGTATCAATCCAATCCAAAAGCTCTTCTTTCTTCAGATTGTCGGTCATTTACTCCTCCTGTGTTTTTAATCCCGTATCCTTTCTTTCTTTACCAGAGACAACGACAATGGTTCGTGTAGTCTTGTCATAAACCAACCTGCTTTTCCCTGGCCTACGAATTGCTATTCTTTGCATCGCTTTTTTAATAGATTTAGTTGACATAATATTGATTATGTGACGCAGTCTTCTCGGGGAAAAGAAATTAGATTTAAATTCGCTCGGCTGTCTATTTCAATCCAAGGAAGCCAGGGCTTTGGGAGGATTTGGCCTCCGGTCGGCTCAATTTGAAGCTGATAAAAAGACCTTTATACTAGAAAGACGGCAAGTTGGTCCTGAACTATTTGACAAGGCACAATCTCTTTTCTAAAATAGCTTTATTTTTATGCCTATTCTTAATGAAAAGCTGCTTAAATCCAGAACTGCATTTCTCTCTATACGCTCGATTTCAGGGAAAATTTGGATAGGTAGAGGAATATCCAAATCGTAATAATAGCTATATTCGAAAAAATGAAGAGTCCCGCTCTCTCCAATAGTCAACCCGCTCCCAAAATTAGTCTCATACTTCACTGCTCCCTCAAGGTTGCCTATTCTGAGATAACGGCCCTGTAATTCCACGACCAAAGCCAAATTCTTTATGAGGCTATATTCAAACCCAACTCCGCCCCGAAAACCTAAAGAGCGGTTATTCTCAACCTCCCAATAACGATTATCAAAGTAAACATCTCCAAGAGGATAAATAAAATTCTGGATTTTATTTTCTGTCATTTTTCCTGAATACAAGCCGATTCCTGAATTGATAAAAACATTGAGCTTGGAGCCGGAGTATATGGAATAATAAAGTTTTAGCTCCAAAGGCATTATTACTTTTATCTCCGGTTCAAAAATCATTTCATGGTCTCTTCCAAATTCAGGAACTTGGTATGCATAAATAGAGCTTTGATTCCTTCTATGGAAAAATGAGGTCGCGATGCCAAATCCAATTTTTGGAGAAACATCTATTTTCAGCTCCAATTCCCAGTCGTTCGACCAATTGTTGAGTTTTTCAATCTTGCCACTGACGTCAGACATTGAGAGCCCAGAGTAATCCTTATAATTATTCATGGAATCTAGATGTTTATTCATATCGCCGATAGCAACATAACCTCCTCCAGCTGTCAATTTAATGCTGAATCTTGGCTTGAAGCTCTTTCTTTCTTCTGAGCTAGCGATTATGCTTAAGAATACTATTAAAAAAAATAACATAGGCCAAATAGTTCTTTTTTTTCTGATCATTTTTCACCTCTTTGAGTTTGGATTCATACCTAATATATAAGACTTTTATATAAAACTATTCAAGAGATAAATTGTCAATAGTCTCGAAAAATTAAATTGGATCGCCCCCCTCAAGGTCATTTTACAGGTAAGCGAGTTGACATAATAACGATTCTGCGACACAGTCTTCTCGGGGAAAAGAAATTAGCTATAAATACGCTCAGTTGTCTTTTCGATCCAGGAAAGCCATGGCTTTAAGGCACTTCATCCTTCTTTCTCAACAATGATTCCATATAAGTTTTCTGCCGGGGGTTTCCCCCTTTTCTCGGTGGAAAGCTTGCATTCTCGAAAATGAGGTCTATCCTTTCGGCTATGAGACACTAAGGTCTGGACTACATCCCAGCTTAATTTGCCCCCCTGGGCCATCTCGATGATCTCCTCCAAAGCTGTCCTGTTGTCATATGCGATAGGCCGATAAGGCCTTGGCGAAAGGAGGGCATCATAAACGTCGCACACGGCAATGATCTCTACCATCTTATCTCTCAATGAGATGGCCAAAGGATATCCAGATCCATCTCTTCGTTCATGGTGTTCTTTGGCTACCCGCGCTGCAAAACTCCGGTGATCTTTAAGGAGATAACTGAGAACCACAAAGCCGGCTAAGGCATGGTGTTCCAGAATGCTCCTGTCGGTTCTGGTCAGTGAATCGCTCTTATTCAATATCTGGAGGGGAATGCATATTTTGCCGTAATCATGTATGGTCCCGGCCATGGCCTCCATGATCCAATCCTCGGATTTTTCCAGCAGATCTCGAGCCATGATTGTTGAGATGGCGAACACCATTAAAGTGTGCCGGTAAGTGTAAAAGTCGTTCTCTTTAAAATATTCTAGGGATTCCAGAATGGGTGGGATGAAATTGATCTTCTTCATTAGGTTTAAGGCAATTTTTCTTTTAGGCTCATCGAAGATTGCATGGTATGGGGGATCTTGGAGTAAGCGTAGGATATCATCATAGACTGTGCCATACTCTAAAAAGGGAAGCGTCTGATAAGATGTGTCCATATTGGTTGCGATCAATTCATCCAGGGCCTCCGACGTTAACTCCTTACCAGCTGGAAGAAACAATCGCTTGTCCAATGTATAAACCGGATAATCGAGCTTAAATGATATGAATTTTTTGCTCATTGGATTCAATTTACCCTCCTCAAAATCGTTTTATAGCCTAGCCGATCGGCTGAAAGAACAAGGTTATGCCGTAGCTTCGATAGGAAGTTCCCAACCTGGAAAGACGATGACTCCCGGATGGACCTTCAGGGCTCGAGCCAAAACTTTCGTGCGCTCAACACCGAGCCGGATACGGTCATTTTCGATTGCCGAGATGGTTGTCTGGGGAATGCCTGTAAGCTCCGATAGTTGATTCTGGCTCAATTCCTGCAACTCGCGAATGATGCGTACAGACTCACCAACCGAAACCGTGATTCGTTTCTTTGCAGGGCGATATTCATTCATTTATGACCTCCGATATTACCGTTGTATGTTACTCCTTTTCGGGAGGGGCTTTAGTAGGAGGGACGTTAGAGTTGAAGCAATCGTATACAATCTTCCAAGAACCATCAGATTGTCTCTCATAGAGGGTCAAGGCTTTACCATCTAGCATTGCATGAATTGTCTCGCCACCTGCCTTAGGAGTCATATCTAATGTATAATTACAACGAGTTAATCCCAAGTCGCCATATACCTTAGCATCCTCTATACTAGTGATGATTATATCTAAGGTCATCTGATCGAATGCGGGCTTCATTGCTTCTCGTATCTGTTCTTTTCCGATTCTAACAGGGGTGTCTGGTGGCATCTGCACCCCGTCATCTGCCCACAAGGAAATCCAAAGATCGAAATCTCCAGTGTTACCACCGATAGCATATTGGTTTAACATCTCTTTGATCGCAGCGATGTCGGCTTCGACATCAACAACAGGTTCCGCCTCCTTAGCCTGCTTTTGGCAACAAAAAGCGAAGCAAAGAAGTAATGCTAAAGGAATGATTGTGATGAATTGAATGATTGATTTTTTCATTTTAGCCTCCTTATTTTTTTAATGAGAAATCTATAAATCTAAAGCGTCCCTCCCAATGAGACGCTGATTCGCTCAGCCCCAAAGTCGTTTTACAAGACTAGCGAGTAGACATAATACGCTTTCTGCGACACAGTCCTCTCGGGGAAAAGAAATTAGCTATAAATACGCTCAGATGTCTTTTCAACCCTGGGAAGCCAGGACTTTAGGATCTTTGGCTTCCACTCATCTCATTTTTTTTTAGTCCACTCAATATTATCAGAGAGATACTTCCAAGCCTTATCCCAATCTTTGAAATCTTGCATAAACTTTTCACATACTGGCAGGCTTACCCTGGCAATCTCTCCTTGGTCTTCAAATACAAATCGAACATGACCCCCGCAGTTTACCCAATTTGGATTCTCCGTAAGTTCATAAGCAACAAAAGTCACATAGCCAGATATTTGTTGAAGCAGCTCCTCTTTTTTCATCGTTCCACTTGGCATGAAGGGAGTAAAGATAAAGTTAATTTTACTTCCTCCATCCATTAGTTCTATATCAAGGTGCAAAGGACTAACTTGATTGGCTAATACATTATTCTTTTCAAACTCCAATCTTGATGCAGTCTCTTCAGTGATTGGAGGAATTATAGGTTCAATTGGTCTTGATTCCTCAGCCTGCTTTTGGCAACTGATACTAAAACACAGCAAGAAGCAAAGAGAAATTACTAAGAATAATTGAGTGAGTGATTTTTTCATTTTGTCCGGCTTATTTTTTCTCAACGTATATTAATTCAATTATTTCCCCCCACATATGATAACTTCCAAGGTCTTTTCTTGTTTTCGCTTTGAATCTAACATGCAAGCCGTCTATATGAAATGATGAAGGCAAGTTGATTGGGTCCCACTTCCCGTTATTAGCGGTCACTATCCCGTAAAATCCGCCTTCAAAACCAAGAAATATTATTGTTCCTGTTCCTTCGATGATGTCACCTGTTCTCACTATCTTTCCGATGTCTTCACTGAATGGACTCTCGCAAGAGTGAAAAAATAAAAGAAGAAACACAGTAGCGAATAATGCTATGAATTTTTTGCTCATTGGATTCATTTTATTCTCCTCAAGATTATTTTACAATCTAATTGACATAATATCGGTTATGCGATGCAGTCTTCTCGGGGAAAAGGGATTGACTTTAAATTCGCTCAAATGCATGAATTAATACGACTTTTTTAGTAGAGATTTTAAATTAATTGCGTAAGCCGTTATGTAATCAAGATATTTATCAAATGGTATATTTTTTTCCTGAGCTTTATTCAGTATTAAGTTGTAATCCATTTTAGCATCTAACAAATATGAAAGATCTTCTACAGATATATCTATGTTTTCTTTTAATATGTTCTGAATTTCCTCCTTGATTTCATCTGGAATCATTTTCTCGCAAACTTTGATAGTATGGGGATTCTGTTTTCTTTCAAGTTGGTTTTGTATGTATTCACGGTTTGATCTGTCTAACAATATTTTGATATTAGTAGCCACGTTCGAAATTTTTCCAGTATCTTCTTTAATTCTATCAAGCGTACTGGATATCGTGGATACAGTGGCTCCTGCATTCCATGCTATTACTAAAATTGATATTGAAAGTCCAATTACGGCTACGCCTATTGCAATTAATCCAATGGTTTTTCCAGTTTTGCTATTCATGAAAACCTCCTTATATTTGATGCCACTGTATTAAAGTTCCTTTATTCTTTCAATTAAGTCAGCCACTACCGTTTTTGAGATTTTCTTACTTCTGAAAGTTCTGAATATCAGTGGCAGACTTTTCATTAATTCATCATTTTCCAGGATTTCTGTTGGAATTTCACCTTTACAAGTTGCTGCTCTGTCAAAAAATTCAAACCATCCATCTGAGCCTTTTTCTATCCCTAAACATAATGCATATTTTTCGAGCTTCTCCCTTGAGCCTGGAGGGTTCATCAGGCCTCTTTCCATTTTGCTGATATTCCCAGGATCGAAACTGAATTTTTTACAAAACATTCTTAGTGTAAATCCTTTTTCTATTCTTTTTTCCTTGAAAAAATCTCCAAATAATGTTTTAGGATTCACTCTTTCACCTCCTTTCATATCTATTGTAAAAAATATACAACAATTTTGTAAAATTATCAATGTCTTGTTCCAATGTTTTTATACGCGACACAGTCTTCTCGGGGAAGAGAAATTAGCTTTAAATTCGCCCAGATGTTTTTTTCAGCCCAGGGAAGCCAAGGCCTTAGGGTCTTTGGCTTACTTGGTTCAATAATATGATCTTCCTCTCTCGTATGAATTCAGCATCTCTCGGCACTTATTTATAAGTTTCTTTGACCTTCTGAGGTTAAAATAATTGTAGATTGATGAACCAAAGGCAACAAGAATAAAAGGCCAAGGAACCCACCATGCAACAACTTTAAATAATTTGAGAAACCATAGGATACTACCTATGCCTAAAAACGGAAGCCCAATAACAAAAAGGATGAACTTGGATTTGCTTAATATTTTATTTGCTTCAATGCCGAGCAATTCAAACTCTAATCTGTCAAACACAAAATCTTGCCTATTTTTGTTGCCGTTATTCCCAAGTTTCATTTTAAGCTTATTTTTACAGATAGCGAGTTGACATAATATTTGTTCTGCGACATAGTCATTTCCACTTATAATAAGCAGCTCTCACTTGTTCTGCACTCAGTCCTAATCTTTCAGCGATAATCCTGAAGATCAGCTTGTCTCTATCTCTCATCAGCTTAACTCTCTTCTTTATTCGCTCCTTCTCCTCCTTTAAGATCCACTTACTCAATCTACTTCTTCTCCAGAGTCTTTCTGATTTCTAAAAAAATCATTTATAGGCAATGAGTAGACATAATATCCATTCTGCGACACAGTCTTCTCGGGGAAATCGGATTCGGATATTTATCATAAGCTTGTGGCATTTTTTTCCTCTATGGCTTCCTTTCTCTGGATTCGAACCAAGGAGAAAGGAATTGTTATAATGTAAAGAAAAAGCATTGTGATTTCAGAATCAGCGAAATTGTACTCAAAGAGGCCTGCAGTAAAGAGAGCCAAAAGTGCAGCCAGTGCGGCTATGGTGAGTGGATAGAGCGTAGGGTCCTTGTTCTTGAGAAGCTTAATAAGGGAGATAAAAGCCCAGGCCATGAAGATGAGCCAAGCAAGTAAGGTTGGGATTCCTCTTTCGGCTCCGATCTGGAGGATATTATTGTGGAGATGAGGAAGCCTTTTTGCTCCCTCGGATAGCTCGTATTTTGGATTTTGGAAAACCATATCCACAGTATCCGGGCCCGTTCCAAAGAGGGGATATTCCTTGATGATTTTTATCCCAACCCTCATATATTCAATTCTGAGCTCGTTTTTTTTCAGGCTGAAAATGCTGAGGGCTCTATTTTTTATTGGCTGAGGGCTTACGAGGTAAAAAAGGCCGACTGCAAGGGGCACAATGATTAAAGTTTTAGGTTTGTAGAGGAAAAGAATAAGAGACGCAGCGATGACTAGTCCTACCCAAGCATTTCGGTTTTGAGTAAATATAAGCGCAAAAAGAGAAAGGAGGAATCCCAGTCCCCAAAGGTATCTTATTCTGTCATGGGTAATGAGAAGCATGCTTAAGGCCATGCAACTAAAAAGAAGAAGGAGTCCGCCCTGGGTCATATGATGCCCCATGAAGCCTGTTATTCTCTCCCCAGGCGAAGCTTTAAAGAAAAAGTAAAAAAGAGAATAAAGGCAACTCAGATAGGCTGAGGCCAAAAGAGCCAATTTAGTTTTTTTGAGTGTGTTTTCTTTAGGGAAACCTGTATAGATTATGGGGACAATAAGAAAGAGAAGAAGTTCTTTGCTGTCTTTTAAGCTAGCTTCTATATTGACAGACAGGAGGGATGATATAAGCGATAAGGCGATGTAGATAATCAAAGGCCAGAAAAAAGAGGGAAAAATGAACTTTTGTTTTTTCCTAATGAGGATGATGATCCAACAGATAAGAGCAAAAGAGAGAAATATCTGGCTCAAGCTAATCGATACCATTGAGAACAATAGATAAAGAGCAAGGAATAAGGGCAAGAGAGAAATCCAAAAGGTTTTTCCCTTACCAAAATAGAGATTCTTCATTTGTGATCTTCATCTTTCATTAGTGATTGTTCTCGCTTCTCTTCAAGCCTGCTTTCTCGTCCGCTTATGAAACAAAGAGCCGCCACAAAATATCCGATAATAGTACCAATGAAACAACCGACTAGAAACCAAAATGCCCAAGATTTGAAAAAACTCATTTTCTTTTCCTTTCATTGGCATAATAAATGAAATTAACCAAACCCATCACAATTAAAATAAACAATATAAAGATCCACATTCTTTTTTCGGAAAAAGAAGTAAAAAGATTAGCGCTGACAGGACTCTCATATGCTTTGCTCTTATCAATTGATGCTTCTATTTCTTGAGGGATATCTGTATTCCAACGATAAGTAGATTTTTCGATAGTATGGCTAAAATACTTTTCCAATATAAGATTTTCCTTATATGCAATGAGATATAATTTTTTCTTTTCATTTAAGTTTGAAATAGATTTTCCCTTCTTAAGATACGTGTCACGTCGAAAAATATGAACGCGAAGCTCATGCAGAAAAGGATTAGTAATAGGATTATATTCTCTTAAGAATTGGTCATAACTCATATTAATAGATTCATTCAATATTTGAGAATATTGTCTCCCTTTGAGATTATCTGTCTTTTGTAAGTTTTTAGGATTCAAGCGAGAATAAAAAATACCAATTTCTGGGTCCTTAAATTTATATCCAGACTCGCTCATCGGCTCTTCTTTTTGAAGAAAAGATAATCGAGGAATTCTTTTTGTATAGCTAGCCACACGTTGTGGCGTGTTTAATACACATAAACCTAGAAGTATAAGGCAAGAAGCAGAAATATAAGTAAAAATCTTAAAAGACTTAAAATTTATTTTTTCTGAAATTATTTTAGGTCTTATAACCTTCCATATAGCTAACTGGAATAATCCTCCAGATAGAGTATTGAGCCACACGTCCCGGAATTCCCAGTATCGTTGTGGCGTTATCCATTGGAGGATTTCGTCAAATGTCCCAACGAGAAGAGCAAAAAGCGTTGCTGTAAAGTAGATGCTTTTATCTCTTATATGATGATTCAGAGCTTTAAAAAGAAAAAAGCCTAGCAATCCATATTCAAGAAAATGAATTGCCTCTTCTGGGATATCCCATAACTTTAAAGTGAAATATACGTAAAGACCGCCGATAATAAAAAGCCATATATAATTTGATGCAGATCTTATTTTAAGTTTTGAAGTCAAAAAATAAATTAGATAAAAAAAAGCTGTAGCTAAAACGACTAAAACAGAATAGCCAAATGTTGCTCTTCCCCACTTATCTGAGACAAATCTCTGAATAGCTCTGCCCACAGGCACAATTAAAAAAATTGATATGGAGCAAAGAACCACCCATAGCCAAGAAAGAAAAACTCTTTTTTTAAAAATAGCTTTTTACGCCCTAAATTCCCTTGAAAGCAAAGATGAGAGTCTCCATTAAAATAGCCATATCAAGGAAAAAAGAAGCATTCCTTATGTAGTACAGGTCGTAATCCATGTTTTCGTGGATAGGTTTTTTTCGATCGCCACTTAATTGCCATAAGCCAGTAATGCCAGGTAAAATCTTCAATCTTTCTTTGTGGATATCGTTATATTTCGACACAATAAATGGCATTTCCGGCCTGGGTCCGACAAGAAACATGTCTTTCTTTAATACATTGATGATCTGGGCTAGCTCGTCAAAGCTTGTTTTTCTTAAAAGTCTCCCAATCCGCGTAATGCGAGAATCATATTGAAATATAGGCTTAGTTGAATAGGAATCTGTGTTAACAAACATGCTTCGAAATTTGTAAATCTGAAAAATCTTCCCGTCTTTTCCTACCCGATCCTGCTTGAAAAAAATCGGCCCTTTTGAGTCTATCTTTATAATCAATGCAATAAATAAAAATAAGGGCCATAACAGACACAATAAGACTATAGCAAACAATAAATCAGTATATCTCTTGATGCCTAAATATGAATTTTTAAAATCGTCAACTTCTTTTACTAAAGGTATTTGACCTATTTTATCTATTTTCACTTTATGCACAAAGACTTTATATAGATTGGGGACAAAGGAAACCTTAATATTTTCCGATTTGAGGTAGTCCAAAATGTTGATCAGAGTTGGGTGATCAATATTTGATATGGTCACAAATACTTCATCAATTTGAAATTCCTTTTTTAATCGTATGATACTTTTCCTATTGCCAAGAACTGAGATACCATTTGAGCAGTTAAAACCACTTTGATAACAAATCGTATCCTGTTTATCCGGGTTATCATCAACAAAGCCTACCGGAATAATTCCTAGTTTAGGAGAATTTATTATTGACCGATAGAGGGCTTGTCCCAGTTCTCCTGCTCCATATATGAGTATCCTTTTATGAAAGCCTCTCAGCAAAGTGGATAATGGAAGAATGTGATACAATGCGGATCTTTCAATTACAACAAATAATAAAGAGAAGATATATGAAAAGATTAAGACATATCTAGAGGGAGCCAATTTTAAAAAGATCACCACTACAGCGAACAATATAAAGGTAAGAGTAACCCCTTTGACGGCATTTTTTATTTCCTCCACATTGAGGACACTTGATGCTTTTTTATAAGCCCTTAAGATTAACATTATGATTACTGTAGCTAAAGCTGTTATTAGACTTAAAGCAATAATATTTGTTTTTTCATAATAAACCTGCTTTCCGATGCCAAGAAGGCGGTATAGATTGTAAGAGGATAAAATCGCTAGAGTTACTGCGATAAAATCAGAGGCAGGGTACAAGGATGATATAATCAAGTTAAAAAGCTTTTTCTTCATGGTGGGGGGAGAGGTGATAAAAGTTTAATGCTATAATAAAGTTTTCAAAACCTTAAATATTCTTTCAGAAGCTTTCCCGTCCCAATGCCTAGGGGCTTTTTTTATTGGAATTCCATTTTTTAATACACTATGTATTACTTTAATAATTTTATCAGGGTTATTTCCAACCAAAATATTTGTTCCCTCTTTGACAGTTATAGGCCTTTCTGTATTATTACGAAGCGTTAAACACGGAATTCCCAATATAGTAGTTTCCTCTTGAATGCCTCCAGAATCTGTCAGGACTAATACAGCATTGGACATTAAACAGAGAAAATCAAGATAACCCAACGGTGGTATCGCCAATATATTTTGATTTGCTTTATCTAAACTTATCATCTCTTCAAGCTTAAATTTTTTAATCTGTTTGATAGTTCTGGGATGAGCGGGGAAAATTATGGGAACTATTTGTGAAATATTATTCAAGATATCAAAAATTCCTTTCAGTACAACTAGATTGTCGACATTTGAAGGACGATGAAGAGTCAATACTGCATATTTTTTTACATTGTTATTTTTTTTTAATCCCAGCTTTTCCATAATATTTGAATTTTTTGCTATCTCAATTTGACTCAGCAAAGTATCTATCATTACATTTCCTACAAAAAATATTTTATTTTCGGGTATTCCTTCCCTTCTTAAATTCATATTTGCATCTTCACAGGTAGTGAATAAATAATCAGATATTTGATCAGTAAGTATACGATTTATCTCTTCAGGCATTGTTCTATCAAAGCTCCTCAGGCCTGCTTCAATATGAGCTAGAGGAATATTAAGTTTAACTGCCGCAAGAGAACCGGCGATTGTGGAATTGATATCTCCAACTACAATGACTAAATCTGGTTTTTCTCGAAAACAAACTTTTTCGAATTTAATCATTATTTTTCCTGTTTGCTCTGCTTGTGTTCCTGAACCAACTCTAAGATAGATATCAGGCTCAGGCACTCTGAGATCATTAAAAAAAGACTTAGACATTTCGTAATCATAGTGTTGGCCGGTATGAATCAACAAATAATCAATGGCTGGTTGTCCTTCGTCCTTAGTCTTGTTGTAATTCTTTATAACGTCCACGATTGGTGCAATCTTCATAAAATTCGGCCTTGCTCCTACAACAATTAGAATCATCATTTCTTATAAACCTTTCTCATCCACTCAATAGTTTTAGGGATGCCTTCTTCTAATGTAACATTGGGATTATGTCCCCAATCTTTTATAGCCTTAGAAATATCCAATTTTTTATTTTTAGTAGTGAAAGGCTCACCTTCCTTATAATCAACGATAGAATCATCCTTGCCTAAATAATCCAAGATAATATCAGATACATATTTCATATCATGCTCTTGATTCCCTCCGATGTTATATGTTTCTCCAGGCTTGAAATTTTCTATTATATTGGCTAAAGTATGAACTGTATCATCAACATAAGTGGAGGTGCGACGGTGTCCTAGATAGACCGTATAAGGCATATTATGTAAGGCTTTATAGATAAAAATGCAGATAGCACTCCTGTAAGGGCTATAATATTCACCTGGGCCATACGTATTAAATAATCTCACCCTTACCGTTTCCGTACCAAACATCGTCGCTGAGTTTAATACTTGCATCTCACCTATCCATTTTGTCATGGCATAATCATTAAGTTGCTTAATCTCATATTTGTCCATAACATCCTCGCTCATCATGCCTTCCCAATCCCCATATACCTCAGAACTACTAAAGAAAATCATCTTAAATTTTAACTTTTCTTGCATCCTAATCAAATTCTTAGTCCCCACACAATTAGTGACCCAAAGCGTATCGTAGTAATCCTCCCCATTCCACCGACCAAATTCTGCGGCCAAATGGTAAACATAATCAAAATTATTATTCTCAAAGATCCTCTCGAGCTGTCGATATTTGCCCACATCACAGCGCATATATTGAGGATCATGATAATGGAAAAGGTCGCACATCCAAACGTCATATTCCCTTTTCCACAACTCCTTCGTTAATACTCTCCCCACCGTTCCCAATGCACCAGTAATTAATATTTTCATTTATTTACCCCTAATAGTGAATTTATAAGCTCAAAATATCTTTTCAAAAAGTTTAATCGCTCTCAATGTTTTCTATGAAGAATTTTAATCTTGATAAATTCTTTTAAAAATAAATATATAAATTCTGTATTTGTTAATAAATAACGCGTCCATAAACGTCTTGGCTCTTGTATTAGACGATAAAACCACTCTAATCCTATTTTGCCTACCCATTTAGGGGCAAGTTTACATTTTTCGGCTAATATATCAAAACTACCGCCAACGCCAATACATACTGGTATATTTAATTTTTTTAGATTTTTGCTAATAAATTTCTCTTTAAGAGGGGTACTCATCCCAACAAAAAGAACATCAGATTTGGAATCTTTGATTTGATTTACCACCTCTTCATCTTTATCAAAATCAAAATATCCATGATGCCAACCAGCTATTTTCAATTTCGGATATTTTTTACGTAGATTTTGCACGGCCATGTTAACGACACATGGTTCAGCACCTAACAAATAAATAGTGTAACCTTTATCAGTGGCGTGGTCGATAAATTTAAACATAGTCCGTGACGCAGTTACCGGTTCTTGTAAGGGACTGCCTAGAAGTTTTGATGCGTAATAAACTACCCAACTATCCACAGTTAATATATCGGCTCGATTATAAATATCTTTCAAAATTCTATTGTGATGGGATTGGATAATGGATTCTGCATTGGGAGTAAAAATCATACGGGTAATTTTCTCCATTATAAATTGTTCTACTCTTTTAATTACTTCATCAAGGGTAAAATTATTAAAAAATAATCCTAAGAATTCAAACTTTCCTGTCTTATCCATACCTTTTAATCCTGTAATTCGTTAAAAATGGCAATCATTTCATTTCCAAACCTATCTAAATTAAATTTTTCTTTAATTAATTTCTGATTATTTTTTTTCATAACTTCTCGCAATCTTGGATTTTTTATTATTATCAAGATCTTTTTTGCTAGATCTAGTGAGTTTCCACTAATTACAAAGAGAATGTTTTCTCTATTCTTAAATACTTCTGGTAAAGCACCGACAGGCGTGGCTACTATGGGCAAACCTGCACGCATAGCTTCTAGGATAACATAAGGAAATCCTTCTGAATAAGAAGGGAAGACAAAAATATCAGCTATACTCAGGGTATCTATTTTCCTTTGTCCATCTATAATTCCTAAAAACTTGATGTATGATTGAATATTCTCCTCCTTAATTATAAAGTTTATTTCCTTTTCCATGTCAGGAGGGTTATCAATATGCAGAATATTTCGTTCTGTTTTTATAATATCTCCGGCAAACAAAAATTTAGCATTCGGCATTTCTTTAGTGACTGTGGGAATTGCTTTTAAAAGAACTAATGCCCCCTTTGCCTTGCTAATATGACCCATATACAATACCTTTATTTCCTCTCCTAAATATTTTTTATTCGACTTATAATCACCTTTATTAAATTCTGAAACATCTATAGCGTTATAAACAACCCTTATTTTTTTTTCATTTACTAGACTTTTGAATTGAGACTTCAGTCTTTTTGCATTGACAATAATTATATTTATATGTTTTAAAACAAATTTGATATATTTTTTCATTAAATCAGAAGAAGGCTGATAAAATTTATCAAAGTCTGCTCCTCCTAATCTTGAAACAATCTTTGTTTGAAAAAGAGAAGCAATAAGAATAAATGTTGACCATTTTAAAAATCCTGCCCTATTTCTAGCCAAAGGAATAATTGCTATTTCAGGCCGATAGATAATTAGAAGTCTAAGGATATTTATTATTGTTCTTAAAGTCCTCAAAATATTTAATACGTCAAATCGACCTCTTTCAACATTGCTTCTTTTATTGCTGGTATCTAAGTGGATAATATTAAATTCCTTTGCTACCTTAGATTTTAAAATATATTGAGTGGTTTTTTCATATCCCGAATAAGGAGGTGGCAAAGGGCTAGCTAACAAAATTTTCTTTCTTTTCATAAATATATTTCAATAGAAAGTCGCGGAATAGCTCCGATAAAGAATAACTTATATTTTCTCATTTTTTTTCTTTTTTACTGAGGCCATTTCCTTTAATAACAGTCCGGTAATTAACCAGTAAGGAATCATAAGTCTTGGATATTCAAGCCAATTATCCATAAAGAGAAGGAAAAATAGATAAATTGTAAAAAATAGCATTCCACTGGCAATGCTACATATGTATTTATCTTTACAATTATTTAATAAAAAAGAGAAAACTTTAATATTATTAAAAAAAACAAATAAGAATATAATCAATCCTATAAATCCTACTTCTCCATAAATAGATTGCCATGAAGAAAATGGTTGATTAGACACGCCATGATTCCATTTATTTTTTAAGAGTTCTCTATTCCAAAGAGGGAGTATAAATTTTTTGGTTTCTTTGCTTGGAATAATAGGTATAAATGAAGGATGGTGGCGCAGATATTCTCCTGAAGTAATCATAGCTGCACGGCTTGAATAAGATCCCAAGCCCACGCCTATGATTGGCGCATAAAACTTTTCTTGAGGCAACTTAAATAAAGTATTTTTTAATCCAGTAAGTTTTCTTATTCTTAACGAATCGTCTTTATTTAAAAGGGAAGACATTTGATTCTTGGCATAGTCGATATTCCCAGGCTGAATTACTGATGTTAAAGTAAAAATAACAATTATAGCTCCAAAGGCATAAATGAAAATTTTAAGCTTTCGCCTTTTTAATTTATTTGATAATAATGTATAAAAAATTATTGTTATTATAGCAAGGATTATTGAATGTATGGCAGAGGCTAGCAACCAACCTAGTATTACAAAAATAGTATATATTAAGTATTTTTTCTTTTTTGTCCCCCACCATAAGAAAGTTAAAATCGTAGCTAAAAAAAATAGTTTAAGTGCAAGTAAATGAGAGTTACCCAGAAATCCAGTAAAAAAATCTCCAGCCGCTGTCGTAATAGAAAAAGGATTTACCATGGAAAAACCAAAAGTTCTATATAATTGGAATAACCCGATAAGGATTTGAACCAGACTGAAAAATACGAGCAGGGATATTGTAATTCTAAGAATATTTTTGTTATGGGGAAAAGTAAATGCTAACAGAAGTGCTAAAATGGAAGAAAAATATGTTAAAATTGCTAATCCAAAATTTATAAAACTTGCTTGATTTAATATTGTTGAAATTATACTCACTAAAAAAAAACATAGGAATAAAATTAAATATATATTAAGAATTCTTTTTTTTGGGCATAAAAAAAAGAAATTTTTGTATAACAGAAAGAAAGATAAAAAAATAAAGGGAAAAGTGTAAGTTATTATTTGTTCTGGAACAAAGGAAATAATAATTAATAAAAATATTAAAGCCATCTTATTACTTTGTTATTTGGATATTTAAAAATCTAATAAAAATGAAGAATTTGAACAATAATTCGTAGGTTTTTCTATGCTAGCCAAATGAAGTAATGACCGATTTATTATATATGTACTAATGTAAATAGAAATTTATTTTTTCCCAAGTATTGTATAAATCGTCTCGTAACCCCTGAATTTTTATTTCCCACAAGTCACAATAACGAAAGCATTTATAATTTTATGTAAGCTTATTTTGGCCGAATATTCTTTATCGACAATTTTTCTCCCGTTCTTCCCATAAATTTCTCTTAAATTTCTATTTTCAATCAAAATTGAAAGCTTTTCTACCCACTCATCTGGAGTACTAACTAAATACCCATTAATGCGATTTTTAATAACTTTCATATTGGCTCCGATAGGTGAAGCAATACAAGGAACCCCACACGCCATATATTGTAACGCTTTAAAAGCACATTTTCCTTTACTCCATTCATCCTTATTTAAAGGCATAATGCCTATATCAAAAGTTATTATGTTGGGTATTTCATCTGACAAGGTCCACTTTTTATTAATGATATTTATCCCAGATCTTGAATAAAATGGTTTGTCACAAACTACTTTTAAGACTACTTTATCTTTGTACTTTTTGGATATAGTTTCAAAAACTTCATCAAGTTTTTTTAAATATCCTAAATTCCCAGAACTTCCAATCCACCCAATGATTAAAGGTGAAGAATCATAATTTTTTTTCAATTTATATGAACTTGTAATTATTGAAGTTGGAATAATAACTATATTTTTGTTAAAATTTAATGCATATTTTTTTAAATGATGATTGCCTACTATAGTCAATTTGCAAATCTTTAAAATAATTCTCAATTTATATTGACGTTTTGCAATTTCTTTTTTTGATTGTTTTCCAAAAGGGGGCTCAGCATATAAGGCATCATCCCAATCAAAAATTATATTCTTATTTAAAAACTTTAGAATATAAACTATGGGAGAAGGAAATAAAATCTTTTGAATGAAAATAATATCATTATTAATTGCAATGAAAATAGATGAAATTACAAAAAAAATTCTGGGAACTATCCCTTTTTTAGGTAAAAATTTAATTTGATATTGAAATCCTTTCAATTTTAATTCATCTAAATATTGGTACACTCTATATCTACTACTTGCTGTAAAAATATCTCTCCATATTAGAAACAATATTTTCATTACCTCAGCATCCCCCTTAATTTTAATAGTAAAATGGAGACATTCTTTAAAGCGGATTTTAAGTATCGATTCTTAAGAATCACTTTTATTAACCTGCTCGTCTATTTTTTTCCAATTGTAAATTCAATAGAACTTCTACCCATTAAAATTCATTCAAGCTATTTTCTGCTTTTTGCTTGCTATGAGAAGGAGCTCCTCGCCTATGTTCTTCCAGAGATTGCGTGTCATCGCCTCTAGAAATTGGAAAGCCACGCCTTTCATCTTCATCATCTTAGTTATGTCTATTTTGGAATATGTCCCTTTATTTTGAATAATTTTACTACGCAACCATACCCATTTAGCTGATTGTGCTGTCGTAACTAATATTTCTATCTGAAAGCCAGCCCGTTCGGCACAGATTCGGAGTGTAAATAAAGAGAAAAGATAAAAATGTCGGGGAGGGTCAAGATCTCTCCAAGATTCTTTGAAGATTCTATGAGCCATGCTCTCAATATTTGGTGTCAGAATAACTAGTTTTCCAGTTGGCTTAAGTATTCGATGGCATTTTTCAAGGAACCTAATGGCATCAGAGACATGCTCGATGACATGTCTTAGGATTATAGCGTCGAAAGATTCATTAGGTATCTTGGCTTCTTCTAGAGTGCTAGCAATCACCTGAATACCAAAGCGATCTCTGGCAAATCTGGCCGCCTGTTTATCTGGCTCTATGCCTTGAATCTCCCATCCTAAATCACGCATCGTTGCGAGGAACTGTCCATTGCCACAACCTATGTCCAAGAGTTTTCCCTTCCATGAGCCATTGAGATACATAATGCTAGATTCGACCCGCTCTTTTAATAGAGGAACCAAGCTCAAAGCCTTTCCGATCCATTTGGATTTGGAGCTTGAGCTGTTCAAAATATTGTTGTATCCAAAAGTAGTAGCAAGCAATATACGCCAAACTTTCTTTCGTAGCGAAGCCAATATCGGATTTTTAATATCTATTGAATGCGTAAAATAGTTGGCGTAAAGCTTTCCGATATTTTCGGGAATTGGTTGGGGATTGAGCCAGACTAAACCACACTCTTGACATCGTATAAGCGACCAATTGCCCAGCGCATTAAAAAGGCGGTCTCGTAGGTCTTGGTATAATAATATCCCTTTGCTATTACAGAGTAAACAGGTATGTACTTCCTGTACACGCACCCCTTCATTTATATTTATTTTATTTTTTATGGGCTCTTCCACAATTTCACCACCTTAAGGAGTGCTCCTCGTTCCGAATTATCCAGAATATTCTTCCAAGCAAACACAGCGAATAAGGCGAGGAGTCCTAAAACAAGCAAAGACTGAGCAAGCAGGGGAAAAGTACCTGTAAGGGTCTTCAAGCCGTAGGACATGCCTGCGAGCACTACGAGTGCAAAACACGCCAGCATTGTGCCATTGGATGCCAATAAGCGAGGTGAGATTCGGTAAACTTTGAAAGTGGCTCCAAATAACAAAAGGGCATCTAACGCGATACGAAGGGTCCAAGCTACTGCTGCCCCGGCAATACCCCATTGGCTTATCAAAAACCAAACTACCCCGATATAGAGAGGAAGCTCAAGCAAGTGGAACTTAGCTGGGAGATCAGGCCGTCCTACCCCTCGAAGGAGCGCGGAAGGAATGTGAGCAAGAGAATTGATCAACACACCAAAGGCAAGAATCTGCAGTACTAATGTGCTTTTTATGGCAAAATCAGCCCCCAGCCATATCTGCAAGATTTCTTTAGCAAATAGGCCTATCACAAGAACAACTGCTCCTAAGACCAAGAGAACGTATTTGAGGGAACGAGCAAAGAGGTAGCCAAGTCTCTGCCTGTCTTTGGCTCCTTCCAGAGCGCTAAAAGCCGGAAACAGGGTCGTGGTCAAACTCGCAGGGATGATCCAGAGACGGGTCACGGCTTCGTAGGGCACTGAGTAATACGCTATCGCAGCCATTGACAGAATTGAGCCGATCATGAAGCGGTCTAAGTACACCAAAACGGGGCCAACGATACTAGTAATTGTAACCCATTTTCCATAAGCAAAGAGTCGAGCAAAGAAGCCTGAGTATTTGCGCGACCGTGGAAAAATGCGAAGATTCATCACAAAAAAAGTCAATAGTACTCCAAACCTAACCACCAAAATCAAGGCCACAATCCCGGGCAAGTGGAAGCCCAAAAGCAACCCTACTAACGGAAGGAGGAAAGTTAAAGTGCTGGCGGGACATTTCACTGCGTTGATCAACTCAAACCGCTGAGCTGCTTCCAGCGCCCCTCTAAAAGAACCAGAAATTAAGACTATCGGAATAGATAGAGTAAGCAGATAGAAGGTATCTTTGGCCTCGCCTACAAGCTCTGGAGGGATGTTCAAGATATGTTTTACTAAGAGAGGCGTGATTCCGAATAGAACGAGCGCACCAACAACACCCAAAATTGCCTGAACCGTAACCGCCGTCCAAACGAGATGCGACACTTGATCTTCTTCTCCCTTGCCCAACATCTCGGCTACATATTTAGTGGTTGCCCGTCCCAGTCCCAAGTCGAAGATAGTAAAATAACCCAAGACTACCCAAGCTAAAGATAGAAGTCCGAATCGCTCTATTCCTAATCCTCGTATAATAAATGGGATAGTTATCACTCCTACGAGCAGAGGAATAACTTGGCCAATAAAATTTAAAATGGTATTGCGAGCCAAAATCTTGCCACTTACAAGGTTCTTATTGATTGGAGGATTTTTTAGACTTATAGGATTCATCTTAATAAGTTTAGTATATTTTTGATTTCACAACTTAATATTGCTCTGATCTCCCAAAATAAAGCGCTGGGTTTTCGGTCGTGAGTTTCCTTTTACTATTTCAATACTTTTACCCAAGATGCTTCTCTCAATTCTTGTTTCGATATCAATAATTTTGCTTTTTTCCATTATGATGGAGTATTCGATTTCGCTGTTTAATATCTGACAGTCGTAGTAAATTGCTGTGAAAGGACCGATATAGCTATTTTCAACAATTGTATTTTTTCCAATTATTACAGGTCCAAGGATATTGCTATTTAGGATTTTAGCTTCTTTTTCGATAATAACTTTCCCAATTATTTCGGAATGATTATCGACTTTCCCTTGGATAATGGATTCTTTATGATTTATTATTTGCTCAAGGACTAAGCGATTAGCCTCTATTAAATCTTCGGGTTTTCCGGTGTCTTTCCACCAGCCTGTTATTTCGCTGTAGCCAACTCTATATTCTTTGTCAATTAAATATTGATGAGCATCTGAAATTTCTAATTCTCCTCGCCAACCGGGTTTAATATTGTTGACTGCTTCAAATATATGAGAGTCATAAAAATAGATTCCCGTGACCGCAAAATTACTCTTCGGGGCCTTTGGTTTTTCCTCTACTTTGATAATCTTTCCTTTTTTTATTTCAGGGACCCCAAATCTCTGTGGATCTTTTACTTTAGATAAGACTAATTGGCAGTTATTATTTGAATTGCGAAACTCCTCTAAAAATCTTTTAATTCCTCCAACTATAACATTGTCGCCAAGATAAAAGACAAAAGAATCGTCTTTAATAAAACTTTCTGAGACTTTTACTACGTGGGCCAAGCCAATTGGATTTTCCTGAATAATATAAGTTAGAGAAATATCCCATTTTTCTCCATTTCCTAAGGCTTCTTTTATTTCATTACCTGTATCCGGATTTATTACAATCCCTATTTCTTTAATTCCTGCCTCCACAACTGCTTCTATAGCGTAATGAATCATTGGTTTATTGGCTATAGGAATAAGATGTTTGTTATTAGTATGAGTAATTGGTCTAAGCCTTGTCCCTTTACCACCAGCTGTAATTAAGGCTTTCATTTAATTTTAGCTTTATGCTTTTCAAGAGATTCAAGAAAGAAGGCGATCATTGTGAAGGCCATCAGACCCAATATGCCGGCAACCAATACATTGAGTTTCTTTTTGGGATTGACTGGGCGGAGGGAAGATGTTGGCTCTTTAATAAGTTGAGTGTAATCTATCCTTCCTTTTCTCTCATTTAGAAACTCAATATTGTTTTTGATAATATCAATTTCATTATTAATTTTGTTAATTTCAGTTTTTATCCTTTCAATTTGGATATCAAATTGTTTGATTTCTTCATTTTTTTCCTTTATGGACAAACTTAAATTTTCTTGAATAATTTTTTCGTTGCTTAATTTCTCGTCTAGTGTATTGTAATATCGCAGACTCTGTTGGACTTCGTTTGAATAGAGAAGAAGGCTTATGGCGCTGATCCCCTCTTTTTCTCCAGCAAGAGCTTCTCTCTGCAGTCTCTCTAATTCACCAATTCTCTTTTTTACTGCTTTCATTTCATCCATAATGCTTCTTACTCTATCTTCAGAAATTTTCAGCTTATTTCCTCCTGAAACCATTTCTTGCCGAGTTTTATTTTTCTCTATTTGGTTGAGTTTTACTTCGCCCAGTTTATTCTTTTTATCTAATTCTTTTTGTTTTATTAAATTTTTATTATTTGCTATTTCGATATCGATTCCTTTGATTTCTACATCGATTTTTTTATCTAGCTCTTTGTTTAGACGATTGAAAAGAGAATGCAAAATCATTTTAGCTTTATCCACGTCATTTTCTTTTATTGAGATGTGCACCAATTTTGTATCTCGAATGTTCTCTGCTTTTAATTTTGGAAAATCCATGATATCCAAATTTAATTCGGTTGCGATTAAATGATCGTAAGATTTTTCGTTGATTTGATTTGCTATTTGCTTGGGTTCAACGACCATAATCTCCTTAAATCCGCCCTGTTGATCCTGGATTAGAAATTTGCCCGGTGCGATTATGGCATCGATTTCCCATTGCTTGGGTAAAAGAAAACTAATTATTCCCACTGCAATGACTAAGAATAATGTGGGAATTACGATGAGCCATTTTCTTTTCCAGATGACATTCAGGTAATCCATTAATACAAATTCGTCTTCATGTTCATTCATAATATTTTCCTTCTTTTATTATATTTCCTCATTCGGTTTATTATTTAAGGGAGTACGTATTGCCTTTTGATTTATTCAGGTTCATTTTCCCCTTCTCCTTATGTTCTTCAATTAAATGGGTTGCAAACTCTAGCTCCATTCCTCTTTCATCACATTTACTGCAAACAAATTCTTGACAGCCATAGCAATAATCTTCATCAGTGCATGGCAAACCACAAAAATAACATTTTGCTTTTTTATTTTCGCTATTACTCATCTCTCCTCCTTAGATAAAAAGTATTGCTATTGGTCTCTTTTTTTTATTCAGACTCTGGACTTCGCGTTTTATGGCGTACTATTTACTTTCTTGCTTTTATATTTTCAGTTCTTAAATGGCGATACCTCTTCTTCCTTTTCAAACAGCTTGATAATACCATAGCCGACTAAACCAGTAGTAGCGACTATTATTGCTATGCCAGCAGGAGATGTAAAGAATTTTAGGAATTTAGAGGGGGCTTTATCACTTTTGACTATTTCCGATCTCACTTCAACCTTGAAAGGTCTGAGGACAAGGGTTATCAATGTTGTTTTGTTTGCTTTAACTCCTATCAAACTTTCTATATAGAACTCTCCCTCATCTGTGATTATACCCACGGAATACAACCCTTCTTCGATTCCTTCGATTTTAAAGTTGCCCCGCTTATCAGTTTTACTGCTTTCATAAACTTTAACTGTGATAGTTTTTTTTATCTTGACAACGGCTCCTACTACAATAGTGACTCCATCTTTGGCGTAGATTTTTCCGATTAAATTTCCTTTACCTGGACTCCGAATTTGTTGAGCTGGAAGATACGGTGAGAGACATGAAATGAAAGAAAAGATCAACACAATCATAATGCATGTAGTTCTCGACCGTGCGGTTTCCATCATTCTTTCCTCCTTTTAAAAAGCAGTATTCTAATACACATACTCTCCTCCTTTTAAAAACAAATATTCTAATACAAAAGTCTGTTTTTTCCTAGCTTTTCTTACTGGTAGATTATTTTCAATAGATTGACCGGTCTGTCCACTGGCATAACGATGAGCATATTCTTCCCGATGTTCGATTTCAATGAAAGAGAGACAATCTTATCAGCTTCAGCACTGGTTTCACTTTCCTCCCCTGCCTCAACTTTTTCTCCTTCAAATCCTCCTTCATTCTTCAAATAACTTTCCCATACGACTTTGCCGTTAAAAAAAATACAGATCAAAGGTATAATATCCTTTTCTCTGCTACCTTTAAAATGCAAGGTTAAAATAATTTCTCTACCATCAAAGTTCAATATCTGTGAATATTTCTGTCCTTTGTTTATCAAAAGATTTTTAAACATCCTCTCTCTTGGTGCCATGAGTTTTTCTATCTTCTTGTCTGTCTCTCGGATCTTCTCTTCTTCATTCATACGTTCATGATTCTGGCGAATCCTCAACAGAGCTTTTAAGTTATCAGACTCGATTTCCAGGGCTTTCTCATAAAATTCCAAAGCATCATAGATATAATCAACTTTTTGATAAGAGTCCCCAATAAGCAGCAAAATATTCACAAAAGCATTCTTCTGGGCTTCGGGGACAACCAAAAAACTTTCTCTGAGAATGTTTCCGACCCTCATTATGTCCCTGTACCGGTTCTGCTTGAAGCTAAGCAGGATATGAAAGGAAAGACGGTTTAAATCGTCCAAGTTTGTTTCCAATTTTTCTTCTATTAATTCTCTACTCCGAAGATATAATTCAAGCTTACCTACCTCTGCCACTTCATCCTCCAGCTTGAGATACAGGCGCAAATTCCCTTCAACCTCCTCCAGAGTCCGCCCCATTTCAATTTGGCATTTGGCCAGGTTTAACATGGTTGATTTTCTCAACTCGATGAATTCTGAAGAACCTATCAGTGTCTGCTGGATAAGACTCTGGTAAAAATTTATTTTATCCAGTGCATTTACACAGGACTTAAAATGTTTAGAAGCTTCCTTTAGCCTGAAATAGAGAAAATCATTCTCTCCAGCATGGTATTCATTCTTTGCCCTCTCAAATTCCATGAATTCAGCCCTGGCTAACATCTCCTGCCTTTTCTCGAGGGAGAGGGATTTCTCTCCCAAAAACCGCGCATAGAAACGGTAGACCACTGCATCCTCAGGCAATATTTTTTCCATGACAGCATAATCTTTGACGTTCAAATCCCAGATCTGCATAAGATTTTGTAGTTTTTCTCTTTCTTTTCCGCTGGCTATTTTCCTCAAAATATCAAAAGTGAAATCCTTATCTTTTTCTGATATTTCTGGCCATATGGAAAGATATATTTTGCCGACCTCATAAAAAATCTGATGGTTGTGGCCCGCGAGAAGAGCTGCTTTTCTGTATTCATCATAGTAACTGATATCATAGGAAGGATAGAAGAAGCTCATATAAAGAAGGGATTGAGCGAAATTGAAATGGCTGAAGAAAGAAGCCGGGTTGATCTTTATGGAGCGACTGTAACTTTCGATAGATTTTCGAAGATAGGATTCACTATTTACTCTATCATGGAGGTTTTGGATGCCTAAATCAAAATAAGCTTTTCCCAGTTCATAGAAGACAAGGCCGTTTGAGGGGTAAATCTGATTCGCTCTCTCCAGTATTTTGATTTTTTTGTCGATGTCCTCTATATTTTCTTCTGCCCGATAATACAAATGGACATTCCAGTATATAGAAATATTGATTATCGCTATCATTGCGATTGTTATCAGAGGGAGTATTTTTTTAAGATTTATGATCATTTCTTAATCCCTCATCTTATTGGTTTTTGGGCCAGGTGTTTTCATCCGGAGCTTCAACTTCTCATACATCAATGGCGATGGTTCTATTTCTTTCCAGGTTTGAAGCACTTCAGATAGTTTTGAGTCTTGATTTTTTCTTCTTTTCTCTCCGCTTTTGTAAAATGCTGTCACAGCTGTCAGCGACAGCACAACAGTAAAAAGCACCATATTCGCCGGGATATGTAGGTTGAAATCCGTGAAGCTATGAATCAGAATGACTACAATGGCAATGATTCCTCCCAAAGCAAGCCCTTTTGCTTCAGGGTGCCTCCTCACCCGCCAGATAAGGAATGATTTCATGACTATAAAGAAAATTCCGCCGAAGAGCAAAAGCATTCCCACAATCCCGAGTTCTGATAAGTACTCGAGGAAGTCGTTGTGCGCATGGGAAAGGTGTGCAGAGATTCCTTTCTCTTCAAATGCCGGATAAACAGAAGCAAAAGTCCCCAATCCTGTCCCGAATAAAGGAAAATCTTTGACAATTGATGCAGCATTGCTCCAATAAATCAGCCGTCCTTCATGGAGGAGCTTATCTAGAGAGAATCTCTCAATAGTGGCATCTATCCCTATATACAGAGAGACGAAAGTTATGATTAAAAAACTAACTTTAAGAAAATTTTTTACCCCTTGTTGACGATGTCTCATCCTGCCGAAATATAGGACAGTCAATTCAAAAAAGAGGATAAAAGCAAAAATCAGCAGAAAAACTCCAGAACGAGATTTAGAAAAAATAATAGCCATTGACATGGCGATGATACTGCTGGCAATCATCAGATTTGTCGAGAATCCTTTTTCTGAAAAACGAAGGAGTTTCTCCCTCCATTTTAATCCCGCCAGAGAAAAAAGATTTATCCTGGCTATTATTAATCCAATAGCAAGAGGGATAATCATCTCCAGGTATCCAGAGAAATGGTTTCGATTGACAAAAGTTCCTGATACAGTGTCCAAGTAGTATATTTTTTTGTAAAAAAGGATTCGAGGATTCTTGTTGTAAAGCTCGAACATGCCGTAAAAAGCCTGGAAAGCTCCCATAATGACTAGGACATAAAAAATCTTGACGATCTGTCGTCGCCTAATTACAGTCTTCACAATGAGAAATCCGAGGAGGAAGTAAGAGAGAAGTTCGAGGGTCTCCTGTAGCGTGTAGGAGGGGATTAAGGAAAAACTCATGAATTTAGCGCTGGAACTGGCAGAAGAGAAAATATTCCGAAATGAATAAGTACCCGGAGAGAGGATTTTGACCAGGAAGTTAGGCCAGGGGATGATTTGAATAAAAACAAAAACAAAGAAGCCTGCAAACAAATACCCTGGCCATTTTAGAGAAGAGGAAAGAAGCTCATTATTCTGAGGTTTCTCTCTCATCAGAATATAGGCAACCATCATCGCCAAAACCGTTAGCTCTATCACCAGTATCGACCACTCATAAACTGATGCTGCTGGCAGTGGAGTGAAAATTAACAATCCCAGGATGCCGAATTCAATAATATTGCTACACACGCGGTCCCGTTTGGAAAGCCCTACATCATTCTTCTTTTCCTGCATCATTTTTATCTTACATTTCATCGGAATAAACTGTTGTACTCCTCACTCATCACTTTAAAAACGGAATTTTCAGGCTTAATTTTTTCTTTTTTTCATCTGGATTTACCGCTTCTGTAAAAAATGGCAATTCCCGATCCTCAAGCACGGCTTTTGGATTATCCATTACCAGAGCTCTTGCCCTCTCAGCTCCCACCTCTGCTTCGACTCTTATCACCGCCTCTGAAATCCTGGGGACTAAAGAGCGCGTATTGTGGCCATCACTCGCTATAAAGTGAATCAAATTCAACTCCAGGAAATGAAGCACAGCTTCCTCTGTTTTTTTTCCATAAATACCCAGAAAACTGCCGCGGTTTGTCTGAACTGTTGCTCCCATCTGGACTAGTTCATAAAGCAATGAAGGATGGCGGACAAACACGGAGTTTCTTTCCGGGTGGGCGATAATCGGGATTATATCCTCCCGCATCAATTCGAAAAAAAGCTTTTGTACGCCTGAAAAAACATGCTCTGATGGAAACTCGACAAACATATAAGCACCCTTGTTGAGTACTATATAGTCACGATTTTTTCTTATCTCATCGATTAAATTGTGGGAGATATGGACTTCAGCGCCGTTTAATATTTCCACACGAATATTATTCACTTTGAGTGTTTTATTGAGTTCCTTGCGTTTCTCCTCGATTATGCTTAAATCTTCATGCACATAGTTATTCCTGAAAAGATGAGGAGTCGCCACGATCTTCTCTATCCCATCCTTCTCTGCAATCCTGGCCATTTCTACTGCTTCATCCAGACTCTGTGCTCCATCATCCAACCCAGGGAGAATGTGGCAGTGAAGATCGATCATTTTAAAACATTTAGCCTTAGGATTGATGGGTTCTGATTTTATTCTGTTCTCTCCTCCTCGTCAGAATAATGATATCGGTAATAGGAAGAATAATATCCATCTCGTTTGATCTTCACCTCGTTGAACAGCACTCCAATAATCTTAGCCTTGGCTTTTTTCATTTCCTCCACTGCCTGCAGAAAAGGCTTTTGTTCGGTCTTGCCAGCATGAACAATGAATACGGTACTATCCGTGAACGAAGAGATAATAACCGCATCAACAACTGCCAATACAGGAGGTGTATCAAATAGAACAACATCGAATTTTTTCTTGGTTTCCTCCATGAGTTCTTTCATTTTTCCAGAGTTCACAAGTTCTGCTGGATTGGGTGGAATGGGTCCGCTTGGAATGAGCCAGACGTTTTTAACATTCGTTTTCTGAATAGCATCTTCAATCGAAATCTTTCCCGTCAAATACCCGCTCAAACCCCCAGCATTTTTCACCTTAAATATACGGTGTAAACGGGGCTTCCTTAAATCTGAATCCACAAGGAGGACTTTCTCTTTTAGCTGAGAAAAAGCAACTGCGGTGTTGATAGCGGTGACTGTTTTTCCCTCCTGGGGTAGAGCACTGGAAAAAGCGATTGTTTTAGGTGGGCTTTCAGCATGAGAGAGTAAAATGGATGTTCTCACCGTCCTGTAATCCTCCGATATGAAAAATCTAGGATGGAGGTGGTTCACAAGCTCGATTTCTTTGATATCTGGCAGGGTTTCCTCTCTTCTAGAATTTTCTTTTTTTTCAGAATAAGAATATTTATACTTCGAATAATAGCTGTACCGATTTTTCTTCTTCATCCCATCAGGAGAAAGATAAGGAATAACTCCCAGCGATGGAAGACCGGTCAGCTTTTCTACCTCTTCTGGCCCTTTGACTGAGTTGTCTAAATATTCCAGAAAAAAGCATAGCCCCACTCCTCCAAAAATACCGACAAACAGAGCTAGGATAAGATTCAGCTTCTTATTGGGTGAAATAGGAAATTTTGGGACTCCTGCCTTATCAATAATGCTGGTATTACTGGTCTTAAGTCCTCCCAATCGCGCTGAAACCAGAGTCTCATTCTGCCTCTCAACTAAAGAATTGAGGAGTCTCCTTTTGTTATCTACCTCTATTTTCAAGCTGTTGTAGAAAATTGCGTTGCTGTTCATTCTGATGACATCTGCTTTATGTACTTCAAGTAAATTTTTAAGCGATATTTCCTCCTTTAGACTTGAACTGTATGTTCTCTCTGCTTCATCTACTGCCTTTGCGATCTCATTTTCAAGCTCATTTCTCATGCTGTTCAGCTTTGCTCTTAGCGTAACCATAACAGGATAATCAGATTTATAAATTCCTCCTTTCTCTTTGTACTCATTTCTCATTCTTGTGTATTCCGTTTTGAGATTCTGAATCATCATATTACTCACAAATTGAGGCAGGGAATCAACCTCCAATTCCTTCAATTCCCGATAGGATGCTTCTGCCTTGATGCGCTCTATTTGGCTTTGTGTATAGGCTTCTGTTAGGTCAGCAAATTTTCTCATTGTAGCGCTTTCCGTATCGCTTAAAAAGAAAAGCTTTTTCCGCTTTCCGTATCGCTGGAGTTCTTTTTCTTTTGTAGCCAGATCCCCCCTCAGATTAGCGATCTGTTCGCTCAGAAAGTCAGAAGCCTGTTGCGTTGTCTCGTATCTTTTTTCAACAGAAAAATTTATGAATTCTTGAGCCAGAGTATTGACAATATCCGAACATAAAACTGGATGGGGAGACTTGTAACTGACTTCCACTAAATTTGTATTTCTTATAGATGAGACCTCTATACCATCTTGCAATATATTTGCAATTTCAGCATATGGGCTTGAAGGAATTGAATACATCGAGTCTCCAATTTCAGGTTTTTTCCCTGGAACAATCCATCGTAAGCTTATTAGATTTTTCACTGTGGTTGTGAGACCCTTTTTTGGCTTTTGAACTGCACTAAATTCAGGCCGTGCTGGAAGATTCATTTTCCTGACAACTCTTTCCACAAGGGATTTGCTTTTGAGAAGCTTTAATTGTGTATTGTAGAATCTTAAATTCACCACGCGGCGTTGATAACCAAATTCATCTTCTATACTCAACATCCTGGAACCTTCTTCTTTGATGAGTAACGTTGTCATGGCTTTATATTTGGGGACAATGTTAAAAGTTATAATTCCCACTGACAATATGAGCACCGCCGCAAAACCCACAATCACCCACTTCCTTTTTACAATCGTCTTCCAATAATCTAGAAGATCGATCTCCCTCTCTTTTCCCATTTGTTCGTATTCCATTTTCTTTCCCTATATAACTTTGCGTTCAGAATATTGTTTCTGGCACATACACAACATCATTCTCCTTCAACTGTATATCCTTCTTCTTTCCTTTAATAATATCTTTTACATTGACCTTTATTTCTTGTTCTTTTCCGTCTTTGTCGATTCTTTTAATAAGAACTCGACGTTTTGATGCACGTTCGGAAAAGCCCCCCGCCTGAGCAATAACCTGAAGAAGGGTAGGTATGTTTAGCTTTTTTACATTTAATGCACCAGGCCTTCTCACCTGTCCAAAAACGTAAATGAACACAGTTTTATCAACTGGAATATTCACTATATCATTTGGTTCAAGGGGAATATTCAATCTGGCGTCTCCCTTTAAAATCAGATCATCAATCAATATTCTTAAAGTCTTGCTTGGCCCATCCTTACGCTGGCGAATAACAATTATCTCATCCCCGGCATCCTCGACAAGTCCCCCAGCATCTGAAATGAGCTGAAGCACGGTTTGGCGTCCCAGAAGCTTATAAGAACCGGGCTTTCCAACTGCCCCCAGAATATAGACTTTTTTGCTCTGGTATTCACGGATAAACACAGTGACCTGAGGATTCTGAAGGTATTTTTTCTCTAGAAGCTGCCCCAACTTTCTCTCAAGTTCAGCTTTTGTCATCTCTTCGACTTCAATTTCACCCAATAAAGGCAGGGTTATTTTCCCTTTTTCGGAAACTCGAACGGTTTGACTCATCTCATCCAACCCGAAAACACTTATTTCCAGAAGATCCTTCGCCCCGATGTGATACTCCCTTGCTTGATTCTCCTGCAATATTTCTTGGCTGTAAATAAAACCAGTAACCAGAAATATTAATAATGTTACAAAAAATGTTCTCTTCCCCATTCTCACAATCTCCCTCATAGTTTTCTGTTTTATGTTCTATGTATTACGACTTAAAACTGGTAAGTAATGTATCCCCCCATAAACATTCTGTCTCTATTTGCCCAGTAATAATTCGACTCTCTCTCCCAAAAATTCACCATTAGACCAATTCCTGTATTCTTTATGACCCTGAAAACAAAACCAATTGTTTGGGTGTGGTGAATGTCCTTTCTTTTTAATTCTTCATAGGTTCCGCTAGGCGTTTGCACTATCATTGCAACCGGATAATCGCTCTCACCGTAATAAAAGTTATAATCAAGTCTCAGAAATTTTGTTAAATATAAAGATATTCCTGCACCATACCTATCTTCTTTGAAAAATATGTTGTTCGTCCAGTAAGAGAAATGACAATCTCTTTCATATTTAATCCTAAAGCCGAAGCGAGAGATCCTGAAATACAGACTGGTATCACCGATGAGTCCGGAAAAACCCTCTCTTTCTTCCTCAACGGGCACGAGCTTTTTGTAACCCAGCGATAGAGTCCCTGTTGCTCTCCCCAAAAGTGGAAGTCGAATTCCTGAGTAAACCTGATAAGAATGAGCATTCCGCCAGCGGGATTGAACGTGTTCAAATTTGTATTCTGTGTATCCTCCCCTTAAAAAAAACAAACTTCTCGAGAAAGCCCTGTAATAAAATTCGAAACTTCCATTTTGTTCTTCACGGTTTAAAGCACGAGCAAGATAAATCTCTTCTCCGGGGAGCGTTATATCTTCATATCTGATTGTTCTGGTTGAGCCTGAAAAGCCAAATGATGTCTCTCGGGCTGTTTCATAAAAAAAACCAGCTCTATATCCTGTGGTCTTCGTATTCGCCCGGACATCAAATTCACTTGTCGCCCGGTACCTTCTATCACTGTGTGAATAGCTCCCTGAGATAACAAACCGATTGAAAAGAAGTATTTTTAATTCCGGGCATAATGTGTTATTTAATCTTCTTTCTCTTTTTTGTTTATGATAATAAACATATTCAGGGCTTTCTGTAAGAGACAAAATCATGGTGTTCCGGAAAAGAAAATAGGCTTTAATTTCAGGTGCAATTGTTCCCGTAAAATCCGAAGCGGGATCGTCCTCCTCTCGCTGATAATACACGTTATCATCGTAACCGATATTTTTGAATTGAATTGCAGGATAAATCCGGAAGGGTCCTATCTTCCACCTGGCTTTCTCTGTAATCTGTTTCTGTTCAGACCTGAAGGTTTTGTATGTCTGTCCGCAAATAATCGACACGAGTACTAGCAGTAAAAAAATAAAAAAGAATACTTTTTTTAATTTTTGGCAAGCTACCGCCGTTAGTGTTACCTGTACTACTTGGCTATTCTGCTTCAATTAGGGCTATTTCAGATTATTCCAAACCTTCAGTTGATGGCGCTTCTTATGCCATTCCCCTCAATATAGTTAATGACAATTATCACACCGAAAAATAAAGCTATAAAGAATAAAATATATGCGATCAGTTTCAGCATTTTTATCATTCGATTATTTTTAAAGATTTTTCTCAAAGCAATCAATCCGACTCTCCTTTAGGAAGCAAAAGAGGCCCGGCGTGGCCAATAACAAAGGAATATACAGGATGGGAGAAAGCCGACGCCGGACCATAGCTATGGAAAAAGATTTGGCTGTCATTACAAGTCCTTCATTTTAATCATCCTGGTGAGTGGCATGCAAAAAATGGTATTCCCATGAAGGATATGGTACCCGCTGGTTTTGAGGAACATAATGAACGTCCAAACCAGTTCTACTGCATCGTGTTTCAGAATAGCGTCCGGTTGCGCGGATAAAAATTTGAGAAAAAGCTCGGATTCTCGACTATCGAATTTCCGTACTTTAGAATGTAATATGCGTTTGACCTTTTTTGTTTTTTCTTTTATATCCTGCTTTTCATATCTTGCCTCCCGCTTCAAATCCTTCCTTTCTTGTTTTTCTTCTTTCAATTCATTCCTCCTTATTTCTCATTCGGCGCCGGGAGGTCTTTCGCTTAATCGCATGAGTACTCCAGCTTCCGGATTTTTTCAGTTCTAGCCAAAGGCCGATAATCGATATGACCATTACGCCAATAAGAATTTTCTCAACCACGACCTCCTCCTTATTTCATCTAGCTCCTAATAATTTCTTATTTTTCGCCTTTTTTTTAGGAATAAAAGAAACCCGGCGCCTAAGCAGATTTGATGCGAGAGGAAAAGGAAAGCTAAGGAGTTGCCTGACGCCGGGGGATATAGATCAGGCGACGAGCCAGGAAAGATACCGAAAAACCTGGCAAAATTGTCAGCAAAAGGGGGGTAATGTTGGTAGGAGCATCTTTTTTTTG
>DRHQ01000097.1 GCA_011049545.1 Candidatus Aminicenantota bacterium
CTCCATGGTCATATCTAAAGTTTCCACTGGTAAGAGTAGGGCAAACTTCAGGTTCAGCGGCTATAAAGCGGATGTTTCCGCCCTCTTTTATGTTTCTCCGTACAAAAGGGAAGGCCAGTCCAGCGAAGTTAGAGCCTCCTCCAACACACCCTATAATAGTATCCGGTTCTACACCCAATTCCTGCATTTGCTTTTCTGCTTCGAGACCTATCACAGTTTGATGCAGTAAAACAAAATCTAGCACCGAACCCAGGGAGTATTTTACATTTTCGTTTTTAGCTGCTATTTCCACTGCTTCTGAGATAGCAATCCCAAGGCTTCCAGGATGCTCAGGATCTTCTGAGTAAAATTTTCTCCCCGAGTCTGTTAGATTGCTGGGACTTTCTTCAACGGAGGCGCCAAAAAGCTCCATCAAAATCTTTCTCCCTGGCTTTTGTCGGTAGCTTATTCTGACCATGAAAACTTTTACCTTAATCCCAAAAATTGATCCTGCATGAGCAAGAGCCGAACCCCATTGGCCAGCTCCTGTTTCTGTCGCAAAAGTTTCAACTCCTTCTTTAGCCGCTAGATAGGCCTGGACAAGGGCAGTGTTGCTTTTATGACTACCTGTGGGTCCTACTCCTTCATACTTGTAGAAGATGTGTGCGGGAGTTTGAAGGTTTTTCCGAAGAGCAGAAGCATATATAAGTGGAGTTGGCCGATAGACTGAAAACGCCTCTAAAACCTTTTCTGGTATAGGAATATACCTTTCAAGAGTTCCCTCCTGTTCGATCAGGCCTTTAGGGAAGAGAGGTTCTAGCTCCTCAGGATTAAGGGGCTCTTTGGTCTTCGGATTAAGAGGAGGCTTGGGAAGCTCGGATAGATCAGCCTTTATATTGTAAAATTTTGAAGGTAAAAAATCTGATTTTCTTGAAGCATATCTTTTCATATTGTTATCTCCTTGAAAAAGATCTTTTTGGAACTAAGAGAATATAGTTGTGGATAGACTATTGGGCGGATGGGCCCGCCCACCACAAAGAAAAACAGAATGAAGCCCTGCGGGCTATTAAAATTTGCTCATTTTCAAACATCGTGAAAAATTATAATAGAGATCCTATTTTAATGTCAATACAAACATTTCTACTTATTGGTAGAATAAAACCTTTGTAGTTTTCTTAATTTAGATCTTCATTTGTTTATTCTCTAAATGTCCAAGTTTTTTCAATAAATTAGACTAAAATATTCAAGTAAAAAAAAGTGATGAATATCCAGCGTCGTAGCCTTACAAAGATCCATCCTATGGCGAAAAACATGTTGACAAAAAATAATTTTTAATTAAAATAAGAGCTCATGCAAAACGAAAGTGGAAGAAATAAGATTCAGAGGAATACCCACCCTTATTATCCTCTCTATTGCTACTACTATTATTTTTAGATGGTGGGTCTCTAAGGCTTCTTCCGTTTCCTGATCCCCCGATAAAGAATCCAAAAGACCCACTCATCTATAAAAAAGGATGTAAAGCATCAGTATCTAGATAAAACAATTCGACTAAGGCCGGATTTGTAAGGAGGAAAAAATGATCATCGTGATGAAATCAGACGCCTCGAAAGAAGAAATATCAAAAATTCTAAAAGAAGTGAAGAAATTAGGGTTTAACCTCAATCTTTCCAAAGGAAAAGAAAAAACAATTGTTGGTTTGATAGGAAACGGGAGAGCAGTCTCTCCAGGCCATTTTCGTCCCTTTTCCGGAGTTGAAGATGTTCTTCGTATCTCAAAACCTTTCAAGCTGGCAAGCCGCGAATTCAAGCCTGAGAAAAGCGTGATTCAAGTTAATGGAGTAAGCGTGGGTGGAGAAAAGATTCCTATCATGGCAGGACCCTGTGCAGTGGAAAACCGTGAGCAGATTTTGGAAACAGCCCTGAAAGTGAAAAAAGCAGGCGCTACAATATTAAGGGGAGGTGCTTTTAAGCCTCGTAGCTCTCCCTACAGTTTTCAGGGATTAAAGGAAAAAGGGCTGGAGATGCTGGCTGAGGCAAAAGAAAAGACAGGCTTGTCCATAGTTACCGAAGTTATGGCACCCGAACACGTACCTTTAGTGGGGGAAGTAGCAGATATCCTTCAAATTGGAACCAGAAACATGCAAAATTATGCCCTTCTTGAGGCTGTAGGAAAATATAAGAAGCCGGTCTTGCTAAAAAGAGGAATGATGGCCACGTTGGAGGAGTTTCTGATGGCAGCTGAGTATATCCTCGCCAACGGAAATTCGAAGATTATACTCTGCGAGCGAGGAATAAGGACATTCGAGACATACACGAGGAATACTCTCGATCTCAGCGCTGTTCCTCTCCTGAATCAGCTTTCTCATTTGCCCGTTTGTGTTGATCCAAGCCATGCCACGGGCTCAAGAAGCCTGATTACTCCTTTATCCAAAGCAGCTATTGCAGCAGGCGTAGATGCGCTTATTGTGGAGGTTCATCCTCATCCGGAAAAAGCGCTAAGTGATGGAGCTCAAAGCCTTAATCTGGAAGACTTTTCCAAGTTCATGGAAGAATTAAGACCCGTGGCCGAGGCTGTAAAAAGGAGAATATGATGGCAAAAAAGCTGGATGAGATGACTATCA
>DRHQ01000098.1 GCA_011049545.1 Candidatus Aminicenantota bacterium
GCGGGAGCTCCTTTATATTCCTGTCTCACCTGAGCTTAAGGACAAAGCGAAAATATTTATCGATATGTTTCTCAACAGGTTTGCCAAAGGCATAGGGGCATTAATACTTTTGATCTTTGTCTTCCTTCCTCCAGATCCGTGGAAAAGCAGAGTTCAAATCGTGAGTATCATAGCTGTTGTTTTTATTGTAGCGTGGATTTTTGCTAATCTGAAGGTAAGCAAGGAATACACAAATATTGTCAAGCAGAAATTGGAGATGAAGTGGGATCGGGGGGATAAAGTAGTGGCAGAAAAGATGGATGTGGATTATACAAAATTAGTCTTTGATACTATAGATAGCAGGGATCGAAGTTCAGTTTTATATGCCATGCATATCTTTGATTTGATTAAGCAAGATAAACTCACCCCTGAAGTGAAAAAATTAATCTCTTATAAAGCGGATGAAAGGAAAGTTTCTTCATTAGGGGGTCTTTTTGAATCCGGGGAGACAACTTTAGTTCCTGAAACGGATGATATGTTAAGTGAAGATGTCCTGGGAAAAGAGGTTAAAGAGATAATGTCCCTGGATGTTTATCAGGAGGTGATGAAGGAATATATTGATAAAGTCCTGGTTGATGAGACTGGAGACGCTGAGACATCAAAGATGGAAGTGGCCAAGGCTATAGGATTAATGGAATCTGATTCTCCTCTTACTCAGAAACTCGAAGAACTTCTTGAAGATGAATCGCCAGAAGTGAGCAAATACGCTATTGAAAGCGCGTCAAGGCTAAAGAGAAGAGAGCATGTTCCCGGCTTAATCTATAAGTTGCATAATCCTTTAACCAGGGAAGATGCCTGTACTGCCCTTGAAAAATACGGGGAAAAAATTGTTGGGACTCTTTCAGATTATTTAGGAGATTCTGACGAGGATGTTGCACTGCGGAAAGAAGTGGCTTCAGTTTTAGCTCGCATTCCTGTTCAAGATTCTGCGGATTTCTTAACCTGGGAATTAGCAGAAGATAATGAAGATATGGATCCTGAGCTTATCGATGCCTTGGATAGAATTCGTTCTGGAAAGCCCGATATTCAGGTACAGGAAGAAATTATCAAGACTAAAATATTCAAAGAAATAAAGAAATACTACCAGATTCTCATTAAATTTTACGATCCAAAATCTAAAGCTAAAAAAGTGAAGATAAGCGAACAATTATCAAAGAATCTGGCTGCTTCCCTGATGAATATTTTTAAATTATTGGGGCTCATATATTCTCATGAAGATATCTTTAGAGCTTACCAGAATATAAGAACCGCAACAAAGGATTCTGTGGATTATGCTGTTGAACTTCTTGATAACATATTGCCTAAAGAGATTAGAGATGTAGTTTTTCCGCTTATTGAAGATCTTCCCCCTGAGGAAAGGGTGAAAAGATGCAGAATCATCCTGAAGACTTTTCCTAAAATGTAGAGAATTTCATGGCCAAGAACTCGCTTCATAAAATTTTATCAAGGTTTGCTGATGTAAGACCCGAAGAAAGCTCTACCTCTGTGCTTCTGTTTTTTTATTTTTTCATGATCACTTCTTCTGCCTACATCATCAAACTGGTCAAGATTTCCGATTTCCTGGAGAAGCTTTCATCCAGGAGACTCCCTTATGCTTATCTTTTGACAGCCATCCTGATAGGATTTTTTGTCACTTTAAACCTCAGGCTGCTGCGTGTTATGAAGAGACACGTATACATATCTATTAGTCTGGCTTTTTTCATTGTGAGTCTTTTGGTTTTCTGGTTGCTTTTCACTCAAGGAAGGAATTGGTTGCCTCTTGCATATTGGAATTGGATTTCTATGGTATTCTGGTTTTGGGCAGATATATTCTTGGTTACCTCGGTCACCCAGTTCTGGATACTAATCAATGATATTTATAATCCTCGTCAAGCAAAAAGGCTGATTGGCTTTTTAGTGAGTGGAGGACTTTTAGGAGGAGTTGCAGGAGCTCTCCTTACTTCTCTGTCTAAAATAGTCGGAACCGAAAATCTTCTTTTAATTTGCCCTTTTATGCTTGGCGTTTGCCTCGTAATAGTCAATCGCGTTCACAGAATCATTCAAAGCGAAAAAAAAGAAGAGGCTAAACCATCCGAAGTGCGGAAGAAGCCAAAAATTGGATACGGCAAGAGCTTTAGCTTGCTGAGAAAAAACCGGCATTTAGTCCTCTTGGCCGGGATTATGGCTGTAGCTATTATTGTTACAACTTTGATTGATTTTCAGTTCAATTATTTCATTGAAGATGCCTATCCAGACAAGGATGCAAGGACTGCTTTTCTAGGGATATTTTTTGCCGTATTTCTTGTTTTTTCTAATCTGCTTCATGTTTTCTCAACCAGCCGCATCTTGAAAAAGTTTGGAATCCGCGTTGCTCTTTTAGTTGCCCCATTCTTTTTGCTGGTCTTCTCTGGTGCAATTTTCATTTTCCCTTTCGCTCTGATTTACTGGGCTCTCATCATAAAGGGAACTGATAAGAGTCTTGCTCACTCACTCAATCAATCTGTCAGGGAACTGCTCTACATCCCGATCCCTCCCGAGATCAAGTACAAAGCAAAAGTATTCATCGATATGTTCGTCAATAAGTTTGCCAAAGGCATTGCAGCTCTTCTGATTCTTTTGGTTTTTTCAGTTTTGAGCTTTGAGATAAAATATATAAGCATTATCGCCATCATATTTATCCTTATCTGGATTATTCTCAATATCTTGATTACCAAGGAATATGTGAATATTGTGAAAAGAAACCTTGAGTTAAAATGGCATGATGCTGATAAATTTGTTGCAGAAAAGATTGATATTGATATGACAAAGTTGGTTTTCGACACCCTTGAGAGCAAAAAAAGGAGTTCGGTTCTGTATGCAATGAATCTTTTTGACCTTGTCAAAAAAGAAAAATTGAGTTCTAAACTGAAAAAAATAATTTCATATAAATCTGATGAAGTAAGAGCGAGTTCAATGGATTCCCTTTTTGAAGTAGACGGGGAGGTGTTAATTCCGGAAACCGATGATTCTCTCGATGAGGAAAGTCTTGATGTTCAGGTAAAGGAAATTATGTCCCTGAATGTTTATCAAGATCTGATGAAAGACCATCTCGATAAAATAGTAATTGAGGAAGGTAATGAGGAAGAAGTTTCCAGGATGGAGGCAGCCAAGGTTATGGGAATAATGGAGCCAACTACTTCCGTCATCCATAATCTAAGTAAACTGCTCAGGGATAAATCGCCAGAAGTTGTCAGTTATGCTCTTGAGAGCGCTGGAAAGCTTAAAAAGCGGGAGTTTGTGCCTTTTATAATTCAAAATTTAAAAAATCCCTCCATCCAGAGAGTTGCCAGTAAAGCTTTAGTAGAATATGGAGTTAAGATTATAGGCACATTAAAAGATTATTTGGGGGATCCGGGTGAAGATATGCGATTACGAAAGGCTATACCTGACATCTTGGCTCAAACAGGCGCTCAAAGAGCAGCAGAGGTATTAGCCTTGGAATTAAAGAAAGAAAGCAGGGATGTGGAATCTGAAATCATCAGCGCTATGTATAGGATGAGATCAGAAAAACCTCAAATTCATTTCCGGGAACAGGTTGTAGTTCCTCAAGTAATACGGGAAATAAAAGAATCTTACATGATTTTGAAGGAAATTAATGACTTGAAAGCCAGTGAGAAAAAAGAGTTCTTGGTCAAAGATTTAGAGAATAATTTAGCTCGATCTCTCAAGTATATTTTTGAATTGCTAAGTCTCATCTATCCCCGGGAAGATATTATCAAAGCTTACCAAAATATTACTACAGGAACAAAAAAAGCAATAGACTATTCTATAGAACTTCTGGACAACATTGTCAGGAAAGAAATAATGGAAGTTTTCTTGCCTTTGATCGAGGATATTCCTTTTGAAGATAAAGTTAAGAAAGGCAGGAAAATGCTCAAGATCTTGGAGAAAATAGAACTTTCTGAAGCATAAAATCAATCCATGGGGTCATATAGGGGACTGACCCCAAAAAGGCTGAAATTTCTTGAAATTATTCACTTATTAGTTTTATAATTGTATTCGCAGATTAAGATGGCCAAACTATATGTTTATCAAAAAAAAGGAGAGGATTACTCCATTCCTCTTAAAAAAGATAGAATATCTATTGGCCGCTCTGCTGATAATGACATCAACGTTCTTGACCCATTTTGTTCAGGGAAGCATGCTTACATTTATCCTTCGGAAGAGGGTTGGGCAGTTCGGGATAATGCCAGCAAGAACGGGACCTTCCTAAACGGTAAAAAGATTAAAGGCGAAGTCGAACTTAAAAAAGGAGATGAAGTCCTTGTTGGATCAACGAGGGTTGTCTTCGATAAAGAAATCCCCACTCATGTAGAAATGACGGAGGCGCCCACCTCCTCGGCAAATGTAAATACCATATTACAGGTTGAAGAACTTTTAACAAAGACAGAAATTGATACAACTATGAAAGCCCGCCTGGCGCCTATGGATTTGGAAAAGGTCAGAACAGAGCATAGAGCTTTCGCTATAATGAGTGAAGTTAGTAAAGCCCTTCTTCTTCATCAGCCTATAAGCGAACTCTTGGATAACATCATGGATCTGATTTGTACGCATCTTCCTATGGATAGAGGGATTCTGATGTTAAAAGAAGGCAATCCTGCTCAATTCATTCCCAAAGTAATTCGTATCAACGATAAGAACCTTAAGGATCAAACGATTCAGGTAAGCCAGAGTATTATAAATATGGCTGTTGATAAGAATTCATCAATCCTAACTTCTGATGCCATGGCTGACACTCGTTTCAAAGCCATGGAAAGCATTATTAAATTCAGTATCCATTCGGCGATGTGTGTTCCTTTATGGAATAACAAGGAAATCATAGGAATTATCTATTCAGACCGGATATCGAACCTTGAGCAGTTCAAGGATGAGGATCTCAAGCTTTTAACTCTTTTATCTAATTTGGCTGCAGTCAAGATCGAAAATTCTAAGCTTATAGATCAATCCATCGAGAAAGAAAAGATGGAAAAAGAGCTTAGCTTAGCTGCTAAGATTCAGAAAGACTTTCTCCCTAGAGAAAATCCACCATGCAAAAAATTTGAAATTGTTGGCTATAATACCCCCTGTTATCAAGTTGGTGGGGATTATTATGATTTTATCGACATCGACCCTTCTCGCTTGGGTATTGTTGTTGCTGATGTTTCCGGGAAAGGGGTTGGTGCTTCACTCCTCATGGCTTCATTAAGGGCAGCTCTTCAATCAGAGGTTCATGCTAAATACAATATAGAGAAGATGGCTGTTAAACTGAATAATTTTGTCCACCGCAGTTCTGCCCCAAATAGTTTTATAACTTTTTTCTTTTGCGAGCTAAACAGGAAAAGTGGTGAGCTAAAATATATCAATGCTGGTCATAATCCGCCCCTTATTATCGATAAAAAAGGTAAAATCACCCGTTTGGAGAGCTCCGGCTTATGCTTGGGAATGTTTCCTGCTAGTACTTATGAAGTAAAAAAAGTCACCATAAACGATGGGGAAATGGCTGTTCTTTTTACAGATGGAATTACCGAAAGTCGGAATAAAGATAATAAAGAATTCGATGAAAAAGGACTCATAAAGCTGCTTCGAAAGTATCCTAAATTAAAAGCTTCTAAAATACTGAAAAAAATTAATGAGGAACTCGAGTCATTCACTGCTGGTGCTGATCGAATGGACGATATGACTCTGGTCATCATCCAGAGCACTTCTTAGCCCTTCCTTCCAGAAATAAAACCCAGTTTTAGATGATTAGCATAGACGTAATATAAAATGCTTTTCCTGTTAAAACGAAAATTAAAGGTGCTGATCGATGGCAAAAGCAAGAACGATTCTGGGCAAGAGGACAGGAACGGACAATAATTTTTGTAGTGCCCGTTTATCCTTTATTTTATATCCCATACAATCAAGGATTACTATTTCCACTTTTTTTGGAGAAAAATTTTGGGCTATTTCTTCCCAGCTTTTTCCCCTGGCATAAGGAGATTTAACCTCCACAATAATTTTATCTTTTTTCCACTTTTTCTTGGCCGCATCAATTTGACCTTCCAAGGGAACAACTACTCCAAGGCGCTTTATATCTATTATACGAGTGATTAAAAACTTTAGAGAATTAAAAGGGAAAATGCTCCAAGGGGGAAATTCTGTCTTTTGAAAGTCATTGGTACAGAGCACTCCCACCATCTTCACCTTCATTTTCGTTTTCATGGAATTAATAGCCTCAGGCAGGAGGGAGCTTATTTTCTTCTCGCTAAGTTGAACCGAACTGCCTTTCCTTAAACGAGTGACTAACGGTATTTCTCCAGTTTTAGGCTTTAAGCGTCTAATTTCCTCAGGGCTGAGATCATCCAGTAATCCTTTTTCCAGGACCTGTATTTGAGGAAGAAAAAAAGGTTTCATTTCAGGCACCACGTCTTCCCTGGGAGACTGGCCGATCGTAAGAAGCCCTACCTTGACTATAGCCATTCTGTATCCATTAGATATAAAACCATTTGCTTTTATCCGGTATTTATCCTTTATCTAATAAATAGGCGGGATTGTCAAAAGATATTCGCCTCACATCGTCATTGAAATTGCTACGCTCCTTTACTATCTATTTGACTTCGATTTTTCCCTGTGCTATAAATTTTCAGCATAGATAAGAGAGACTTATTTGCGGGCTAGGAAGAGGCTAAATTCAGCTGCCGCCAAGCTGGAATGATTAAAGATTGGGGAGAAATGGAGATTAACAAAAAAACCAGATTCTTACCTATTATTAAGCTTTTATTGAGCTTTATATCTGCTGTGACAACTTTTATTCCCCCAAGACCTATTCAATTGATTAAAACAAATGGCTAAACCAGGCGATAAAGTAAAACACTACGAAATTCTCAAGCAGATTGGGAAGGGAGGGATGGGTGAAGTCTACCTTGCCCAGGATACTGCCCTCGACCGAAAGGTTGCCATTAAATTCCTGCCAGAGAAGATGCAAAAAGATACCACAGCCCGGATGCGATTACTGCGCGAAGCCAAATCTGCTGCCTCCTTGGATCATCCCTTTATTTGTAAAATTTACGAGACAGGAGAGATCGACCACAAAGCTTATATCGTGATGGAGTACATTGAAGGCATGGATCTGAGGGATAAGTTGGATGAAGGGCTTCTTCCCCTGAGAGATTCTCTTCAAATGTCTTTAGAAATCGCAGAGGCTTTGGATGCTGCTCATGAAAAAGGCATCATCCATCGCGACCTAAAACCTGCTAACATCATGCTCACACCTCAGGGCCATGTCAAAGTCATGGATTTCGGTCTAGCCAAACAGATACTGCCCAAGGGTGAGGAGGCTGTTACCAAAACTTTAACGCAGGCCTCGTTAACAGAGCAAGGCGCCATAGTGGGCACGTTGGCTTACATGTCTCCTGAACAGGCTAAAGGCGAAACAGTCGATGCCAGAAGTGATATTTTTTCTTTAGGAATTCTCATCTACGAGATGATGTCGGGAATTCATCCTTTTTCGAAACCCAGTGCTATAGAGACTCTAAGCTCCATCCTTAAGGACTCCACGCCCGCTGTTAGTGTAAAGCCGAGAGCGGTGAATCCTATGCTCAGCCCCATACTACGCAAAGCTATGGCCAAGGAACCTGGGAGCCGGTACCAGAAGGTGGCTGAGCTCGCTGTCGATATCCGAAAGTTACTGAGAGAGACTGTTGGGGGACCTCGCCTTCTTTTCCGCGGATGGCACTTAGCAGTCGCAACTTTCTTAGTCATCGCCATGTTAGCAACTGGTGCTTGGTTTTTCACTCGTCGAGGCGGGATGAGTTCCCAGGAACCTGGCTCAGAAACAATCTCTGTGCTTGTTGCCAACTTTCAGAACCAAACAGGTGATGCGATTTTTGACGGGATTCTTGAGAAATCATTAGATATCAGCTTAGCAGATGCTTCCTTTATCACAGTTCACAACCGTCAAGAGGCGCTTAGACTGGCAACCGAACTTGATCCTCTTGCAGGTGATACCCTTAGCAAAGATGTTGCTCAATTAGTAAGCCGTAGGGCAGGAATTAATGTGGTTGTGGGGGGATCGATTGAGCAAAGTGACAAAGGGTATACGATTAAAGTCTGGGCTTTGGATACTGTCAAATCTGAGAGCGTTTATGAGGATTCAACAACCATCGGAACAAAGAGCGAAATACTAAAAGTAGCTGATAGATTTTCGGCTAAGCTGAAATCGAATTTGGGTGACATCTCAGCTGATTCTGTAGATGCTCTGACTAAAGAGACTTTTACGACGACATCGCTTGAAGCTATGAAAGCCTATGCGTTAGCTCAAGAACTCGATGACCAAGGCAAGTCGGAAGAAGCCCTCAACGAGTATCTAAGGGCTATCGATCATGACCCGAATTTCGGGCGTGCCTACTCAGGCGCGGCAAATATTTTATTAAATGGCGGCCGCTACGAAGAAGGTGAAACCTATTTTCAAGAGGCTCTGAAACGAATTGACCAGATGACTGATCGGGAAAAACACCGAGACCTCGGTCTCTGGGCTTTGTATAAAAGAGATTATAAAAAAGCAATAGATGAATACAGTGCTTTATTGAAACAATATCCGGGTGATTATGTTATCCATGCAAACCTTGCCATAGCTTATTTTTATGCTCGCAATATGCCCAAAGCAGTAGAAGAAGGACGCCTCGATGTCAAATATAATCCTCATGGAGTCCATGCCCATAACAATCTGAGCTGGTATGCCTTGGGAGCCGGAGATTTAGAGACAGCTGAGAAAGAATCACGGAAAGCCATGGAACTTGAGCCTGGTTTCGAGAAAGCCTATATTACTCTGGCATTGACGCTGCTGGCCAAAGACCAGTTCGCACAAGCAGCCGAGACATATCTAAAGCTTCAGAGCCTGGGCTCCTATGGGATCACATTGGCTGCTACAGGCTTAGCTGACCTTGCCATCTACGAAGGTCGGCTGGCAGAAGCTGTGGAAATTCTCGAGGAAGGAATCCCCTTTGACCTTGAAAACAAGCAGGGTTACGACGCTGCTGAAAAATGTATCATGCTTGCTCATGATTATCTCCTGCAAGAGAAAAAAGAGCTTGCGTCTAAAGCTGCAGACCGCGCAGTAGGAATCAGAGATGATGCAGAAATAGTGTTTTCTGCTGCTCTAGTTTATTTGAATGCTGGCCAGGATGATAAAGCTCGTAGCTTGCAAGCAGAATTGTTTAAAAAACCTCAACCAGAACCTCGGGTGTATGCCAAATTAATCGGGGGCGAAATGAGCAGGGCAAGAGGCGACATCGGCAATGCTGTGAATCTTTTTCATGAAGCAAAGGACTCACTCGACACGTGGATTGGCCATTATTTCCTTGGGTTGGCTTACCTGGATGCTGAGGATTATTCAGCGGCTTATTCAGAGTTTGAAATATGCCTTAAACGAGGGGGGGAAGCTGCTTCAGTTTTTCAAAACGATATTCCTTCATATCGATATCTGTCTCCTGTCTACTACTACCTGGGACGGGCTCAGGAAGGTCTGGGCAGTGAAGCTGCTTCCGATTCTTACAATAAATTCCTGAAAATCAAGGAAAAGGATGATGGAAGTGACCCCATGGTCAAAGATGCCCGCCGCCGTTTAGGTTCTCTCGGATTTACCTAAAGATAATATATCCTTAAGTCATACAATTTCCCACTTCAGCTTTCAACGTGAATTATTGCTCGTATTGCTCGTACTTGACTGTGGCAAAGTCAAGAGATGTTCCATCTACTAGTACATCCGCCACATAGCATTGGTCAGTTGTTATGAAGAATTCCTGGCTCCCTCCACAGTCAACGGGCACAACACCTGAAGGGGAGATACTTCCTCCATCCTCATCTGCAGTGGCAGTTATTTTGTAGGTAGGTTTTTTAAATGTTGCCTCAATTGTAAGACCATCCACTCTGACATTCTCAAAAGTATATGTACCGTCTGGGTTATTTCTTGGGCCTTTTACATTTTGGACATATTACTTTAATACTTAAGCTCCTGTTAGCGGTTTGCCCGGTAGAATCTTCCGCCCGCACAGCAAAATTATAAGTTTTATAGTATACTGCATTTTCTTCATCATATTCATTATAAGGAGGATCATAACGTATTTTGCCTTTTATGGGGTTTTTTTCTGTTTGTATTACTCCAGCTGATGTGAGCTTTAAGCCTGGCGGCAGATCACCATAATCAGGAACTAAACTCCAACTATATGATTCTGTTTCAGGCTCAGCTTTTAATTGGGTAGCATTATAGCGATTATTAACAGATCCATCTGGCAAAGTTGTGGTATAGATCCACATAAAAGCTGCAACCTCAATTTCCCCATTTTCATTTGCAGCTTGAGGGATGAAGGCACCCGTAACTGTTTCCGCATAAAATTCAGGATCAAAGTCTTCTTGTGTTCCGCCATTGCTCATAATTGCTGCTTCCTGGGTACTTCCACCGCTTTCTGACTCAAGATTGGGGTCAATCAGTCTCAAAGTACAGATGGCTGTCTCTCCTGGTGCAAGGAAAAAAGTGTTATGGCGTCTGGTAGGATTACTGAGAGATTCATGACGTCGAGTCGGAGAGAGAGGAGTAGGATCTTCAAATGATAGAAGAAGTTCGTGGTGCTCTTCTGCACTCAGAACGCACTCAGGTATAAGTGTGCTGGAAACGCGGTAGATAAGGAGTTGATATGGAACCGAAGGAGTTTCTCCAATAAGATCGAAGGAGTAAGCAGCGGTCGCGGTGCCGGTGTTTTCTACTGACCAACTAATATCTGTAACCTGCCCATCGTGTGAAATTCCTACAGCCGAATGGCGTCTGGTAGGATTTAAGATAGCGTCGTGTCTGCGTGTGGGATGCCTTCGAGTAGGCGCCAGGAAATCTGGATTGGAGAATTCTAATAGTTCAGCCAGCACTTCAGGAGTGAAAACAAACTCTTCACTAAACATAGTAACGTCATCAAAATCCCAAGAGGAAAGATCTTCAGTTATTACAAACGGAGCATCATATTCTAGAACCTCTGCAGAATTAATAAGGCCTGTATTGACACGGTCAGGATTTAGTATGATAGAGCTTTTAAGCCCAGTTGCAGTTTCTTCAACTTTGACCCTTAGTGTTGCGAGAGGATCAGTAGAATAGGGTTGGACAAAAACCGTAAGGGTGATGGATGAATGCGCCAAAACAGGCAACTCCACTATCCTATCTGTACAACTCGAAAATGGCGGTGGACATTCTTCATCTGGTTCCGCAGGAGGCCCAAATTCCCAGAAGGATGCATTCGATACATCCATGCCAAGGGGTGCATCAATCGTAAGTCGAATAAGTTTTTCGTTATCTGTTAAGTTTCTTACGAATACAAGAAATGATCTTCTTTCTATGGAGAGCGGCTTAGTGTTGACGGGACAATAAACCTGAATGCCCTGAGTAACTGGGGCAGTGTATACATTTTGATCTCTCATCCCCGTTGTAAGATCGTCTAAACAGCCTGGAGTTCCTGGAGCCTGATAGCTTGCCCAAGTTAAACCTCCCGTGGGTGGAACCACGTCACGGTTAGAGGCAAAGACGATATGACAAAGGGTAGGATCAAACGGTCCTTCTCCTGTATTGAAGCGCCAAGTTCCAGTTTCATAATCGCGCAGGAACATAGGCGAAGGTGCGCTGTCAATATAATCTCCCATGAAGGGAGAACTTCCACCATCGAATATGGGGCGATTTGGATGGTCAGGATTAGCCTGATAGATTACTGGAGGATTAGTCTCACTTACTAGCTGGTCGTTCGCTCCCACTAAATCACCTGCCTCATTAGTCTTTGCATAGTAGAGATATCGAGAAACTTGGACTGAATCGCCGAAAACTGGATTTGCTGAGGGATCTGCTTGTGCTGCCCGCACATCCATGGTTTGAGGCTCTCCAGAAATATCGGGCAATCCATTCCAAGGGCTATTTCGTGTATCATACCACGTCGCTAATAGCTTGCCGCCAGCGTAGGCTAAGGAAGGCATAATCTGGTGGCCCCCACCGTCGTGGTCATCAATTGCTGTAGTAGGGCCATCCCAATTTATTCCATCATTTGACGTTTTAATAACAATTCGGCCTGGGCCTTCTTCACTATCTCCTACTCGCTCTGACCAGGCCATATATACTAGACCATTATGGTCCACGGCTATAGCAGGAAAAGCGCTAGTCCGGAATCTATATAGTTCCGGATGTTCCGGACCAGCTGAATATGTGAATTGATCATAAGCATTAATCTCAGCAACCATAGTAGATTTGGCGAATATCCGGTCCGAGTCCTCTGATTTACACATCATGATGGCATCGGGAACACCTTGCTCTTCGCGCGCATATTGTCGCCAGGCAACATAGATTGTACCGTCTTTGGGACTCACAACAATGTTTGTACCTTGACAGACATGGACACTTTCGCTCAGCTTAATGGGATCTCCCCAAGTGTTTCCACAGTCTGTAGATTTGGCGAACCAAATCTGGCTATGATCTCCGGCGGTTGAGGAGCCTAGAAAGATACTATACACCATGTAGACATCGAACCGTGGAATAGTCTGTGTATAACTAGGAGCGTCGATTGTCACGGTATCGTATTCGTCAGTTGGAGCGGCTACTGCAATCCATGGCTTGTCTGCAAACTGTCCTGATGTTCCTTCGTCAATCATATTTACGTCTATGTACTCTATTGAGTCCATCTCTCCGATTGCCTGGGTATTATTGTCAATATACCGGGCAACAAAAATGCCACTTCCTCCATGCTCGATTCTGTCAAAACCAATCCCGCTAACGAAGAAAAGTCCAGATGAACCCGCACGTACTGTTGGGTCACAAGCAGCTTCGTATACGTGAAGTGGGGAAGCTTCCCCTATACCCGTGTCGTCCTGGGGATATCCCGGGAGTAAGTGGGTTGTCCAGGATTGACCACCATTATAGGATTTGAAGATTCCCAGCCAAGCATCTCCACCTGCTTGAGCTGATAGCTCAATTCCGGGTAATCGCCCTTCTGAGTGAGGTAAATATACGGTACGGTAGTCATTGGTAGCGGCAAGGAGATGTATCGGATTGCGTGTTGAGACAGCCATAGAAGGCTCATTCTGACGTTGAAGGTATGGATCACCAGAATTAACCACTGGCAAACCATCAGAACCTATGGTTGGATATGGGGCTAAATTCACGTTTCGGCCGACGACTATTTCATCATCCGGGCCTGGATTGGATTTAATTGGAATTCCGGTTGCTATCAAAAATGCGAAAGCAACCAATAAAATGAAAGATAAGCGACGTATAGACATGATTAATCTCCTAAAAAGGAAGTTTTATATAATTTTGGGAATTGATTCCCATTGGATAGCAAAATAGTTCCAGGGGCATTAAAAATTTGGAGGATTGGAGAAAAATACTCTGAGCTTCTATGAAAACAGAAAATGTCCTTGAATATTAGAGAAATAGCGTCTTTTTTAATGATAGATAGCAATATTTGCTGATTTGCGATCATATCCCTCCTTATCCCGCAAAGGTGCTAATTTTATAGCATAGAAGAAAACTGAATGTCAAGTAAGAATATCGAAAATATCAAAATTGTCAAGACAAAGTGAAAACTTCTGGATCTTAGCAAAGTAAAAACTTCCGGTTTTGTCATGGTCTAAATTCTCTCTAGATACCGCTTATGATGAAGCGAAGGATTATGTCTTTTCCACTGATGATCACTATGAGCAAAATGGGTGCATCTTAGCCTTTAATGGGAAAAAAGAAACTTATATCTTAAATTAAATGAGGTTATCGGAGTGGAAAAGTCTTTATGGTCTTTCTTTTTCTTTCTTTTCCTCTTTCTCCTCTTCTTCCTCTGGTTTCCAGTCTTTGATGTCTTTGGGGAATTCTTCAAGGAAGGCTGAATCCATCCTGAAAAGATAGTCGAATTGGGCGTTTTTCACAACGACTTTTTTTGATTCTTTGTCTTCAGAACCGATTAAAACAGTGATTTCCTTGGCATTTTCTTCATCCTCATTTTCCTCTATCCAAATTTTGACTTCAGCCTGAGGATTGTCCAGACCGTATTCTTTTAGATTCAGGCTCAGAGGAGGATCAATGAATTCTGTGGCTTCAAGGCTTTCTATTTTGCGGATAAATGTCTGGATTTTACTCCTATCCGCTTCTTCTTTTAGGGGAGATTCAAAGTGCCAGTTATCCTCTTCGTCTTTCGCAACAATCCAATCTATCTCTCCTTTCTTAAGATGAAGGCGGTTTGCTTCCCAACTGTAGAAACTGGCAACTTTTTTTTCCCTTAATTCCTCTGCCTCCTTTTCTAAATCAGTGAGGAGGGTATCTTCTGTTTCTACAATTTTGGTGGATAGGGAAGTGGTGGCATAGAGTTTATCCTCTTCTTTATGGAGGGAAAATATCACTTCCTGATTTGCAAGAGGCATACCCAGAGTAATTTCATATTCAGGACGGTCAAGGCCGTATTTTTTTACATCATCTTTTTTCTTTTCTTCTGATACAAACTCTTTGGCTTTCAGGTTAGAGAGAGAGGAAAGTATATCATCGATTTTGCTTGTCTTGGCAAGAGCATTGACGGGATTTCTAAAGAACCATTCTTCTCCTTTTTTCGAAGCCAGCCATAGAGTTTTTTTTGCCCGGAGTTTTACATTTTTCACATCATCTGCTTCAAACTTAAAGATATTTTTCTCGCGAAAATCAAAGAGATTTTTCTCCATCAGACTTTTGAGGTGGCTGGGGATGAGGACAACCCTTGTTTCATCATCTCTTTTGGCAAAAAAAGTGTTGCCCAGGGGATTTTCCATGCCTATCAGGATTTTTACTGGCTCATCTTTATCTTTAAACCAGAGACTTATCTCTTTTTGAGGAATACCGTATTTTTCAAGCTCCTCTGGTTCTTCCTCAACCACTCTCTCTATTCTGAGGTTTGAGAAATCGTCAGCGAGGCGGTCGACCTCATACTTATCTGCTTTTGCTTCGAGAGGTTCAGTGATGAGCCATTCTCCGTCTTCGCCTTTCTGGAAAATAATGGTTTCATATTCTTTTTTAAAAGTTATCTTCTGGACATCATCGGAGGAAAGGGCAAGGAGTTTCTCTCCTTCATCCTTTTCACTCATGCCTTTGTATTCGAAGAATAAGACAAAAGCCAGGAGAATGAGGAAAACCGCAAAGAGGATGATTGTGGTTTTGAATTTCATAGGGATCTTCTCCGTACCCAAACTGAAATTCCTGTGATAAGAACGATAAGAGGGAGAATAATGAGGGAGACGAAGAAGAGTATTCTTCCCTGGGTAGCAGTCATGTGAATCGTCCGGGGAGAGGATGTCTTAAGCTGTATGGAGATAAGGTCTGCCTCTTCAGTCAGCCAGTTTACTGTATTCAAGAAGAAATTTCCGTTGCCTGAAAAGTTAAAATAGCGGTTAGTGGCGAAATCTGAATCACCGAAAACTGCCAGGCGTCCTTCTTGTTTTGTCTCCTCGGCTTCTTCTGTTTGCTTTTCTTCTTTAGCTTCTGTCTCTTTCTTATCTTTTTCTTCTTCTTCCGTCTCTTTTTCTTCCTTAGGTTCTTCCTTTTCTTCTTCCTTCGGTTCTACGGTTACGACTGCCGCAAGAGAGATTGGTCCTTCTTTATCTTTGTCTTTATTGAACGTCACCTCACTATCTGTGAGCTGCCTTTCTGACCATGAGTTGGTGCTTGTTTTGGCCAGGATGTTTACTGAGATTCCCTCTGGTTTTTCCTCAGCTACACTCACCGAGCGGGCATAAGGGAAGAAGGTTGCATACCGGAATTCACTTGTGATCTCGTGGTATTCATACTCACTCACTATAGGCATGAAGTAATCTCCTCCCATGAGGCGAGATACGGTATCCACGATAAGATCATCTTCGAGTTGAATCCCGTACTCTGTGAGGAAGGATTTAAGACCTGGAGCAGTCTCGGGATCGACCATTAAAAAGACTCTGCCTCCCTCGCTTATGTAGTTTCGGATTGTCTCCAGTTCGTTGGGAAGGAGGTCCTTTTTAGCGCCGGGAATAACGAGGAGAGCGCAGTCTTGGGGAAAAGTATCAGAGAGAGCTAGAGTCAGCTTTTTTACTTCGTAAGCTAGTTTTTCTAACTCTTCTTTAGCTAAAGTATAGCCTCCCTCCTCACTTATTTCGATGCTTGCCTCGCCGTGGCCTTCGAGAAAATAGAGCACTTTTTTCTTTTCTCTTGAGATTTTGATGATGGCGTTGGTGATGTCCTCTTCATCTGAGGAAGTGATGCGGCTTTCTTTATCTCCGATCTCAAGGATGGTTGTTCCGTCTTGTGTTACGTCATATCTTTTGATCATGCCAGGATTTTTGTCAGGATCGATAAATTCATACTTTATTTTTTTGGAATGATAATTGTAGATTTTCAACAGGTTTTCCATTTTAGCCTGGCTGATGTTTCCTTCACGGAAGAAACATAAGACATTAACCTCGTCTTTTAAATTTTCCAAGACTTTTATGGATTGGTCAGAGAGGCTGTGAATTTTAGCTTCGGTAAAGTCGAACCTGTGGTGGTGGCGGGAAAAGAAATAATTGATGAGAACCAGAATAGCGAGGACAAGGATAACTATAAAAATCAAGTTGCCGGAATAGATAAATGATTTTCGCTTAAAGCTTTGTTTGAGAACAGAAAGATTGAGGATGATGTAGGCTGCTAAGGCGGCTACTCCCAGGAGTCCTAAGAGGAGCGCGATTGTTTTTTTGTAAGGCCAGATTCTAAGGGAGACCAGAGAAAGGAATATCAGGACTAAGGCTATGTAATTCAGGTATTGTTTGATTTTTTCCATTTTTTACCTCCACCTTCTGGATTGGATGACAGAATGAGTTAGAAAAA
>DRHQ01000099.1 GCA_011049545.1 Candidatus Aminicenantota bacterium
GACTAGCGTTAGGAATATCAATCCCTACCTCTATAACAGTAGTAGAAACAAGAATATGGATTTTTTTCTTCCGAAAGGAATCCATTATTGCTTCCTTTTCTTCTCTTCTCATTCTCCCATGCAGCAGACAGACTCTAAAATCGGGAAAAATATCTCCCTGCAAACGCTCAGCGGCCTCCTGAGCAGACTTTAAATCCAGTTCCTCTGACTCCTCAATCAAAGGATAGACGAAATAAGCCTGCCTCCCTGTTTTTAATTTTTCTCTAATGAACCGATAAAGCTGCCTCCTTTTACTCCCACTTGTCCAGCGGGTAATGACAGATTTGCGGCCCGGTGGAAGCTCATCAATTATAGAAAGATCCAGGTCACCATAGGAAGTTAAAGCTAAAGTTCTGGGAATAGGAGTTGCTGTCATCACTAAAACATGGGGAGACTTACCTTTACTGCGTAAGCTCAGCCGTTGCATAACCCCGAATCTATGCTGTTCGTCAATCACCACTGCTCCCAGTTCATTGAAATCAATCTCTTTTTGAATTAAGGCATGCGTACCGATAACCAGTTGTATTCCGCCTTTTTTTAACCCTGTCCGAATCTCTTTTTTATCCCCGGGGGGAAGGTCGCTCACTAATAAGGCTACTTTAATATTCAGAGGTGCCAGAAGCTGCCTCAAGTTTAACCAATGTTGCTGAGCAAGAATTTCAGTAGGAGCCATCAGAGCTGCTTGACATCCATTGGCTATAGCTGTAAGTAAGACTAGTGTGGCTACTACGGTTTTGCCTGAGCCTACATCTCCCTGTAGTAGGCGGTTCATAGGACGGAAACTGCGCATATCCTCCAGTATCTCTCTTATCACTTTCTTCTGGGACAGGGTTAGTGAATAAGGAAGATAATGAAAAAAGGAGCTGGTCAACTCCCTATCTGTGGAAAAGGGAATTCCTGATTCTTTCTTATGTTCTTCTCTTTTTAAGGCAAGGGCAGATTGTAGAAGAAACAGTTCTTCAAAGACCAGTCTTCGCCGAGCTTCTTTTTGTCGGGAGAAATCTTCTGGAAAATGGATATTATTCAATGCTTCGGGTAAGGAAATAAATGAATAACGTTTTCTTATCTCGGAAGGCAAGGAGTCTATCAGGTAAAAAGATTTCTCTTCCAGGTTTGTTTTGATAATTCTGCGCAGCATCCTCTGAGATAAACCCTCAGTCAAAGGATAACAAGGGACAATTCTTCTTAAATGAAGATTATCCTTCTCATCGCCGGATAGAAACTCAAAATCTTCCACCTTAATCTGTTTTTGATTGAATTTTAACTCTACCTTACCGCTCACTACAAGTTCCTTCCCCTTCTTAACAAGCTTATTAAGATAACTTTGATTATACCAGACAGCATAAATTACTCCGCTGTTGTCTCTAATTGCTGCCTTAAAAACAGATAATTTCTTAGTTATTTTAAACTGATTGACCAAGAGAACTTGACCCTGAATTACCTGTCTTTTGCCAGATGAAGTTTGTCCAATGGGAACAACATTAGAGCGGTCTTCGTAATAGGCAGGAAAATGATAAAGAAGGTCAGAAACTGTTTTGATATTCAGCTTTTTGAAAAGCTGTGCCCTTTTCTCACCTACTCCTTTGGCATAGCGAACAGAGCAAGTAAGATTAGCCATTTTTGACATTTTTTTGGAATTATGCTATCCTCTTCTACTAACGTTGATGGTAAACGTTCAGTGAACCACGTCATTGTGAGCAAGGTCCCATGGTCGTGATGCGTCGTGCGTGATGCGTATTGCGCAATACGAAAAACGAATGGAGTGAAGCAATGATAGAAAAAAACGTATTTCACTGAGCATTTACATATAAAGAGAGGAAAATTCCTGATGGCAAAAATATGTGAGATATGTGGTAAAAGATCAAGCACAGGAAACATGGTAAGTAAATCTGGACGCCGAACAAAAAGAAGGTGGCTTCCTAACCTGCAACGGATTAAGATAAACATCAATGGACAAATAAAGAAAGCCCATGTTTGTACCAGTTGTATTCGCTCTAATAAAATAAAGAAAGCAACTTAGTAACTACTTTAGCCTTCCTCCCTTAATCGTTGAACTTTCTGGAAAAA
>DRHQ01000100.1 GCA_011049545.1 Candidatus Aminicenantota bacterium
ATGAGCATAACCGGGATGTCGTCTTTTATGGGATAGACGCGGTGGCATTTCACGCATTTAAGGCCTTTATCATCTGCTGTAAGCTTCACATCTTCTTTGCATTCAGGACATGCCAGAATTTCAAGAAGTTGAGGATCTATAGCCATCTTATCTCTCCTTCGTGCTATCTTATACTATAATTCTTTTCCCAGTCAAATAAGCTTCTTTATTTTCCTCAGCTCTTCCCTTGTCTGTTGACAGAGTATGATAAGGGGTGATATTTATAAGCAAAAAATGAGGTTATGTTTTTTTGGCGCTTACGATCCTGAGTACCCCAGGAATACAGTCATAAAAAAAGGATTAAGATTGAATGGCGTTGGGGTTTCAGAATGCTGGCTTCCACCAAAATATAAGTTCTGGTTGAGATATCCCCTCCTGGCTTCTCGATACCTCAGCTCTTATACCAGACATAATGTCTTTTTTGTCCCTGAATTCTGCCAGAAGGATGTTCCTTTGGTCAAAATCCTTTCTCTTTTCTCTTCAAAAAAGATTATATTCGACCCTTTGGCTGGTCGTTTTGAAACGAAGATAATAGACTGGAAAAGAAATCCCCTCAACTCCTGGCAGGCCCGGTTAAATTTCAAGATCGATTACTGGGCCTTTAAGCTATCAGACCTTATTCTGGCCGACACTCAAGCGCACAAAGATTATTTCTGCAAGAAGTACGGTCTTCCCTCAAAAAAAGTAGAAGTGCTCCCTGTCGGATTTGATGATGATCTTTTTAGACCTTCAGCGGTTGCGGAAAAAGAAAACCGATTCACAGTACTTTTTTTTGGTTCATTTCTTCCGCTCCATGGTGTGAATTGCATACTGGAGGCAGCAAATATCATTTCCGGCAAAGAGCCATCGGTCCAGTTCAAGTTGGTAGGCTCAGGACAGACACTCCTTCCGGCGAAGGATTTAGCCTCCAAGCTCGGCTTAAGCAATGTTACATTTGAAGGCTGGTTGCCTATGAACGAGCTGCCTAACAGGATAGCCTCTTCGGATATTTGTCTTGGAATTTTCGGCAGGACAGAAAAGGCCAGGCGAGTAGTTCCTCATAAGATATTCCAGGCGATGGGGATGAGGAAACCCGTCATCACAGGCCTGACTCCCGCTGTTGAGGAATTTTTTTCGCATCGAGAAAACATATTTCTCATTCAAGAATCTGATCCGGATCTTCTGGCACAGGCCATCCTTGAGCTTAAAAGAGATGAGGATTTAAGGGAAGAAATTGCTGAGAGAGGCTATAAACTGGTAAGCCAAAAATTTTCACCAGAGGCTATTGGCCGCATTCTTATCAAAATACTGGAGAAAAATTTTATCATCCGGGGAGGATGAATAATCCGATGAAACAAGAGTATGACCAATCCCTTTCCTTACCTCCTTTCAAGGGGCGAATAAAAACATCCTACAATCATCCTCTTTTTGTCCAGGCGATTTCTGATTGCAGCCGTCTTTTGAGCGACCAGGATACAGAAATTCTTCTTGACAGGCGGAATCGAGTGGGCGTTGTCGCCCTCCCTCAGCAAGATGGAGGCAAAGTAGACATTGTTATTAAAGAGTTTCGTTCCGTGGGAGTGAATAAGCTGAAAAGCCTCTTTCTGCGCGGAAAGGCTTTTAAATCCTGGCGTGGCGCTGTAGCTTTAATTGAGAGGAGGATAGAGACGCCTCCTCCTGTAGCTTACTTAGTGAAAAGAAAGGGTCTTTTCTTGGACAAGAGCTTTTTTCTGGCAGAGAGAGTAGGAGAGGTCGAGGAGATTCGCTTCCTCTTCCCTAAACTTCCTCCTTCTCAGCTTCGTCAACTCCTTATCCCCTTGAGCCAGCATCTTTCTATCTGCCGAAAAAAGGGGATTCTCCATCGCGATCTTTCTGATGGAAACATCCTGGTTAAGAAAGATAAACAAGGGGAATTCATGTTTTATCTTATTGACACCAACCGCATCAGGATCAAGAAGCGAATAGGCCTCATGAGCGGGATAAAGAGTCTCATTCGCCTTGGAGTTCCGCTTGATTTCCAGCGCTTTTTTTTGCAGCATTATTTGGGAGCGACTCATGTGAAGAGATTCCATTGGTTTTGGTATAGAATAAATAAAACTTCATACACGCAATTTGTTGAGCTTAAGAAAAAACTAAGGCTGAGACAATTGGCCCAGAAATTAAAGATTCAGTAGAATGAGCTTTAAATTCCGTTGGAACGTTTATACTGACCAGCCCCATAATATCGCCTTAAAAAAAGAAAGGCTTCGCTACCACTTAAAACATACAGGGAGCTATTTCGGCTTCCTGGCTTCAAACATTAGCAGGGCGGTTCCCATCTTATCCCGCTATCGGGAGTACCGGAAAAAAATGTATGCGGAGCCGGTCAGGATAGAAAGTCCTGTAGCTATTTCTGTTTCTCCTTCAGATGAGAGAGCAGAGGAAGTCCTTGAGCTTTTAAAAGAGACCGGAGTCCGGAAAACGCTTGTTCGGATTCCGTCCTGGGAGAGCGGGAAACTCGATGTCTTCGAAAAATTCTTTAAGCTTCTCCCGGAATACGATATTGAACTTACAATTGCTCTCCTTCAGCAAAGGGATGATGTGTTCAATCCCTCCCGCTGGCAGCACTTCTTGGAAGAAGTTTTTTCCCGCTTCGGGGGAGATGCATCATTTTTTGAGATAGGTCATGCTTGGAACAGGACAAAGTGGGGAGTTTGGAGCTACAGAGAGTATCTGAAACTTGCTCTGCCAGCCGTATCTCTGGCTGAAAAATACAACGTTAAACTTGTGGGGCCGGCTGTGATTGATTTTGAGTTTCATCTCTATCCGCCTGTCTTGAATGCCATTCCTTTTTCTAAGGTGAGTTCTCTTCTTTATGTTGATAGGATGGGAGCCCCGGAAAATTTGCAGTATGGCTGGGATACCTCCAGGAAGGTTGCTCTGTTGAAGGCGGTGGTGGATGGTTCGTGCGGGAGAAAGCGTGATTTGTGGATAACAGAGGTCAATTGGCCCTTGAAAGGAGCGGGGAAATACTCGCCTGCCTCGGGCAAGCCAAATGTTTCAGAGGAAGAGCAGGCCAACTATCTTGTTCGTTATTTTATCCTTTGCTTGACAAGCGGCTTTGTCGAGAGGATTTACTGGTGGCAGTTGGTTGCCCCGGGCTACGGACTTATCGACAGCCGCAAGAAGGAATGGAGGAAACGGCCCAGTTTTCATGCGCTGAAAACCATGGTCTCACTCCTTGAAGGAAGCACTTTTACAGGGAAAATTCCGCATCCGGAGGCGCTGATATTTTCGTTTTATAAAGGAAAGAATAATTTTGTTGTCTGCTGGACTAATGGTACCCCATGCGAGTATGTTTTCCCGAGGCGAATTACGGGAATGATGAGCCGCGATGGAGAAGAAATTCCCTTCAAAGACGATCGAATAAAAATTGACGCTTGCCCCAAATATGTATTTATAGAATGAAAAAAGAATGAAAAATGGGGACAGGCTACTTTTTCTGGGAGAAAGAGGGCTGTATCTACCTGCAGACAGTTCATATAGAAAAAGTAGCCTGTCCCCTTTTTTTACAAGCGTGGCAATCTCTAAAAAAGAGGAAAAGGAATGAGCGTCGGGAAGTCAACGAATATGCCTTTTGAAAAAAAAGAGGTTGAAGAGTATGAGCGGAAAAGATACCGGGGAATTGACCAGAGGCTCGTCCATGGAAGAGAATGGAGGCTTCTGCGGAAACTTCTCCGCAAAATAGGGGAAGATCCTCTTCTTGTTTTGGATATTCCCTGCGGTTATGGACGCTTCTCTAAAATGCTTCTCGATAAGGACTTCTCTTTGGTGAGCAGCGATTTATCTTTTCATATGGTGAAGCGAGCAGGCGAGAAAGGCGAACACCCACATTCTCGTTTTCTTTCAGGTGTTGTGGCGGATGCCAAACAAGGCTTGCCTTTTAAGAAGGGCGTATTCTCTCTCCTTCTCTCCATGCGATTTTTCCATCATGTCCATGAAAAAGAAGAGCGGGAGTTTATTCTTGAAGAATTTTGCCGGGCTTCCTCAGATTGGGTGATTCTCTCCTATTACCAGAAGAATTTACTCCATAATCTCCAGAGAATATTAAGGAGAAGGATTAAGAAAAGCAGGACACGGATAAAGATGATACCTCGCCGCGACCTTTACAAAGAAGTTGAGGGAGCTGGCTTAAGAGTCGTTAAGATTTTTCCTTTGTTCAGGGGAATACACGCCCACCATATCGCTCTCTTGAAGAAAATGGGATCAAATTGAATACTAGAATTTTATTCTGAAGCAGGCTTTTAAACTCAGGCCAGAAAAATTTATGACTGCTTCCCTTGGATCAAAGACGTCGGCTTCAGTGGGTGTATCCTCCCGGATGAAAAGAAGCGGATAGGAATCTTCGCCGGCGGTCTGTACCCGGTAAAAGTAGAGTGTTCCCTCTTCTATGTGGTTAGTGCCTGTTGAATCTTTGGACCTGTCTCTTCCTGTGAATCCTGATATTCTGGCGTAACGGGCCGTAGCTTCAACGATGAAATCGAAAGAAGAGGTGAGCTCAAACTCAAATCCGAGCCCGGCCAGAATTCCGAAATCTTGTGCTGTAGCTTCCCCCCGCCATTCCTCCCATGACCCTACTCTTTCGGAGCGATAGTAATAGGCGCATTTGGCAAGGTAATACTCAATACCAATTTTTGCATAAAAATTGGGAACGGGATAGTAGGAGATAGCAAGCCTTAAAGGAATTGCCTGTATCTCAGGATGGGTGGTGAGGGTTTCTGAGGATGGGTCATCTGGGAATTTGACCAAGCTTTCCCTTTCTCCAAGAAAATAGTCTACACCTATTCCCAGCGAAAAATGAGAAGATAGAGCCAGAGTAAGCTCTCCTCCTAAGATATAACTCAGATGGACTGGTTTGGCCTGTCCTTGTGCCTGGACTGCGAGGATATAGCTGCGGTAGTCAGCAAAGCCCTGTGCTCCATCGTTCAAATCTCCTCCAGAAATATAATTTCCTCCACCGGAAAAAACAAGATTAAACAGGAATTTAGGCTGTTTGGAGGGAGGAGGTGGTGTGACAACAGGCTGAGTGGGGGGAGTTATAACAGGCTGCGGGGGTGTTTCCTCTATTATTTCCTCCTCCGCTGGTTTTTCTGCTTCTTCTTGTTCTTTTATTATCGCTTGTTCTTCTACTATCTCTGTTTCTTCTATTATCTCGAATTCTTCTTGCTCTTTTGGAGGGCCTTCAATAATGATAACCATGCTTTCATGAACATAACCTGTGACTCGCTCTAGTTCGCCAGGTGTTAACTGAATCAAGTACCATTCACCCTCTTGTCTGGTTGATTCGAGGATTGTGCCTTCGGGAGCTTGCTTGATAATTATGCTTCCTATACTGGGTTTTAACCTGATGTTTGCCTGTTCGGTGACAACCTTAAGCTTTCTCAGGACTTCTTCCCCTCTGGCCACCGATAAGAAAAGGAGGGATGCGGCGAGCAAAAGGATGGAGGCTTTAGTTATTTTTTTCTTCATGAGTTATGAACAGTAAAAAATTGGGAATCTTCTCCAATGCTAAAATTATAGATAAGGAAAAACTGGCTGTCAAGGAATCGATGGCTCCGCAAAAATTATGGGGCAGGAAGATTCAAGGGGCCAGACTTGCTTCTCACCAGGAAAAAATGTTAATATTTATAAAAATCCAGAGGAGCAGACAATGAGTAGATTATTGAGTGAAAAAAGTCGAATTTCCCTCGTTCTCATTTTAGCCTGTCTTCTTCTTTCAGCAGGCCCGATTTTCGCGGGCAAGGGACCAAAACTTAAATTCAGAGAAGAGTCAAAAGATTTTGGCAAGGTGAAACAGGGGGAAGTTTTAACTCATGTCTTTGTGTTCAAAAACGAGGGCGACGAAACTCTTGTGATCAAAAGAGTCAAGACTTCATGCGGATGCACCGCAGCCCTCCTCTCTAAAAAAGAAATTGCCCCTGGGGCTGAAGGAGAGATAAAATTAACCTATAATACCAAGGGATTTCAAGGCAAGAACACCAAATATATCGATGTGGAATCAAACGATCCCGCGCAACCTCGCATGCGTCTCACTGTCTCAGCCGAGATAGAGGTTCCCCCCAGGCCTAGAATTTTCCTGGACCGTTACGCTATTGACCTTGGCCTGGTCCTGGAAAACGAAGAGATTCAAGCTAGAACAAAGATTAAAAACAGGGGTGAGTTGGAATTAAGAGTCACTTGTACGCACAAGCGTGCCTCTTTTTTTTCAAACGGCAAAAAGATTGCTTTTCCCCTTAAGATCGCTGCAGGGAAAGAGACAGAAGTAGAGATAAGAATACCTCCCAGCAAAAGAAAAGGAGTGATGAGGGAATATGTTGTCATGAAGTCCAATGACCCCATGAAGCCGAACGTCTCTCTGTATGTGAGCGGTTATATCGCTACCAAGCAACAGCTCAAAGAACTATTTGCCAAGTATAAAAATATTTTGGACTAAGACTACGAGAAGATTAAGTTGATAAAGTGAGAATGAAAAAATGATTCTTTTTGCCAATTTTCTAAGTGCCTTTGCCCGAATTATCCACGGTGCTTTAACGATCTACATGATGATTGTTTTTTTCAGGGTTATTCTATCCTGGATCAGGATTCCTGCCCTCGATCAGCTTGCGGTCGTCTTTTATCATTTAACAGAGCCAGTAATGAAACCAATAAGGAAGTTCGTTCCCCCCAATAAAATGGGAGGGATGGATATAACTCCCATTATTGTTATTTTTTTGATCATGTTTGTGGATCAATTTGTTACTGTAACTCTCGCAGATTACGCCCAGCAGCTGAGAGAGCAGGCGCTGTCTTCATCGCCAACATTTAACTGAAAACCTGTGGACAAGGCTGCGTCTTGAACCAGAAAGATAAAATCTATTTAAACATCAAAGTTCAATCCCGTGCCCGCAAGCCTGGCATAGAGAAGGTGAGTTCTGGAGAATATAAAATTCGAGTATCCGCCCCTCCTTCCAAAGGCGAAGCCAACAAAGAAGTCATAAAAACATTATCTTCCCACTTCGGTCTTCCTCCCTCCAGCGTGAAAATTGTCCGGGGGCAAAAATCTCAACGCAAATTGGTCCTGCTTGAAGTGAATAATAAAATATAGCTTTAAGGGTTAGCTAAAAGATGGATATATACAACCTTGTCAGCTTTTTTGGGATTTTTGTCCTGGCTGGATTTGCCTGGCTCTGCTCCTCTAACAGGAAAGTTATCAACTGGCGTGTTGTTCTTTGGGGGATTGGTTTGCAGCTTTTTTTTGCAATTTTCATTTTTTGGGTGCCAGTGGGAGTAAAATTTTTCCTGTTTGTCAACAAGATCGTCTTGATAGTCCTCGATAGCGCGACAGCAGGAACCAGATTTCTTTTTGGACGCCTGGCTTTACCACCAGGGGCGACTAACGAAGCCGGAGAAGCATCTCTGGGATTTTTCCTTGCTTTCCAGGCGCTGCCCACGATAATGTTCTTTGCTGCCCTGATCAGTGCTCTTTATTATTTGAGAATCATGCCTCTCTTAATCAGGGGATTTGCCTATGTTTTCACCCGGCTGATGCGGATCAGCGGAGCAGAGTCTCTCTGTACTTCGAGCAACATTTTCGTGGGCATCGAGTCTGCTCTGGTTGTTAGACCCCACCTGAGAGAGATGACAAAGTCAGAGCTTACGACTATTCTTGCAGCAGGAATGGGAACCATCGCTTCGACGGTGCTGGCCTTCTATGTTCTTTATCTTTATGAGGTGCTTCCTACGATCGCCGGTCATCTGGTTTCAGCTTCTTTCCTTTCCGCGCCCGCTGCGGTCGTGATGTCAAAGCTTATAATGCCTGAAACGGAAAAGCCGAAGACTCTGGGAGTTCACGTCAAACCCTATTATGAACGCGATGACAACCTTATGATGGCCATCATCAACGGAGCCAACAGCGGCCTGCGTTATCTTGGAGGAATTGTAGCTCTCCTCGCTGCTTTTTTAGGGATTTTGGCCCTCCTTAACGTTATCTTTGGATGGCTCGGAGGGTATGCAAACGATTTGTTCGGCTTAAATCTTGAGTGGTCGTTCGAGGCCTTCCTCGGTTATATCTTTTATCCGTTTACTCTTGTCTTGGGGATTCCTCCTTCTGATGCTTTCGAAATTGCCAAGATTATCGGAGAGAGGACTATCGTCACAGAGGTTGTCTCCTATCAACACCTATCTCAACTCATATCTGAGGGAACTCTTGTACATCAGCGCTCGGCTATCATTGCTTCCTATGCTCTCTGCGGGTTTGCTCACATCGCATCGCTTGCTATTTTTGTCGGAGGAATAGGAGGATTGGTGCCGGAGCGGTTGAAAGACCTCTCACGGTTGGGTTTCAGAGCTCTTCTGGCGGCAACACTGGCCTGTCTTATGACCGGAGCTGTGGCCGGAGCTTTTTTCTCACGTGCCTCGATTCTATTAGGACAATAAAAATGGGGACATAAATTGGGGCCAGGCCCCAATAAAAGGCCCCAATAAAATGTAAAATGGCGTCAAAAATTGGGGCCAGGCCCCATTTTTTCGCATTTTTCCCTTTTCTTATCAAAACTCCCTTTTTGGACGTCCGCGGATAAAAGGGGCCAGGCCTTCTTTACCTATAAAAATGGAAAAATGGAGAATTCCTCAATTTTTCTTGATGTATGCTTTTTTGTTGCCGGGAATTAATTTTGCTAGTAAGCATTGCCTCTTGGGGCAATTACATGAACTCCGATGCGTTTCTTTATGTTGTCCAGCTCAAAGATCATTCTAAAAGTGCCCACTCGGATCCTATAAAAACCTTTAAGTTTTCCGGCTAAAGGCCTGATGTCTTTGTAGAGTAAAGGATTTTCTGCTTTTCCGAGCTTTTCAAGGCTATCTAAGATTCTCTGGGACGTACTTTTGTCTAATTTCTTTAAATATTTTATAGCATCTTTAGATAGTTCAACTCTCCAATTCTTTTTTGGCATCCTCTATTGCTACTCCTTTACCTTCTTTGAATTCCTTAGAAGATTTGATTAAGCTTTCGTATAATCCTGGTATAGAAAGCAGCTCGAGTGTCTCCTTGTGTCTTTCAACATATTCATCTATTAGTTGGACGATAATATCTTTCATTTTTTTGTTTTCAAGACTAGAGATGGCTTTAAGTATGTTTTTTTTATCTTCAGGAATACGAATAGTAGATGTAGCCATGTTTTTTACCTCCATTAGTAGATTAATCTATTAATCGCTTTTTGTCAATATAAAATGGGGCCAGGCCCCATTTTTTTCCATTTTTTCACATATTTTCCTTTTCTTATCAAAACTCCCTTTTTGGACGTCCTCGAGGTTTAAGTGTCTGCTCTAATCCTAGTTGTTGGCTCGTCTTTTTTTGCCATTCGATATCTCCAAATGGAGCCTGGCGATTTACACTCTGCCTCAGGTTTTCCAATTCTACGCATGTTAAATGCTCATCAATGTACTCAGTCCAATTAGAAGGCAGTTGAATAGGGAGACTATCTAAAATATTTTCAGATTCTTTGCCAATTCTCTCTCTATGACTTGACCAGAGCCAATCTTTTGATGAGAGGACTAGCTTTGCCCGCGCTGGGTTTCCTTCAACGTAGCGTAATACAGTTATTAAATGCTCATCATCTTGAATGATAAAACTCTTAAACCTACTCTGCCATATGTGGCCACTTGTGTTATAAAAATAATGATAGCGACGAGCATGAATTGTCATTAACCAATGCATCCACTTGCTTAGATGATGAGGTTGATCAGGCATTAGGACAAGATGAAAATGGTTGGGCATCAAACAATAAGCGTAAATATTTAATGGATAGCGCTTTTTTGCCTCGTTCATTAATCTAAAAAAAGCATTATAATCTTGATTTTCATGGAAGACTTTTTGCTTGCCGTTGCCCCTATTTATCACATGGTAAGTTAAACCCTCAGCCAAACACCTTTTTACTCTTGCCATCGTTATTAGTTTTTTCCTTTCAATAAAAAAAGACGTAGATTGATTGATTAATTTGTCATTAAAGGATTAATTAGAATATAAGATTACTTTTTTAGATAATGGGGCCTGTCCCCAATTTTGTTTAAGAAAGAAAATGTGAGAAGGTTGTTCGTCTATATAATATGAGGTGGGAGGAATTAACTATTATCCTTTATTAAATGGGATGGAGATATTTGACAAAAAATGGAGATAATGGGGCCTGTCCCCAATTTTAGATAATTGATAGATTAATTTGTCATTAAAGGATTAATTAGAATATAAGATTACTTTTTTAGATAATGGAGCCTGGCCCCAATTTTAGAAAGAAAATGTGAGAAGGCTGTTCGTCTATATAATATGAGGTGGGAGGAATTAAATATTATCTTTTATTAAATGGGATGGAGATATTTGATAAAAAAATGGAAATAATGGGGCCTGGGAAATAATGGAGCCTGGCCCCAATTTTGTTTTTTGCTTGTGTTTTTATTTTTTCTTGTTAAAATATTCGTGAAAATCGAGTCAAGTTTTTGTCAGGAGATAACGATGTCTGTTTTCTTGAAAAAGATTCTTTGGGCAACAGATTTTTCGGATGAAGCTCAGGAGGCCCTTCTTTATGCCGAGGCTTTTGCGAAGACCTTCAAAGCCAGGATCGTCGCTCTCCATGTTGTTCCTGATTTTTCTCGGGCCCTTTACGATGCAGCTTATGTTATAAGAGAAGACCTCGTCAGAAGATTAAATTTTATAAAGGACGAAGCAAAAAACAAACTTACGGTGCTGAAGAAAGCTAAAGGGATTCCTTTTAAAGCCATTGTCAAAGAAGGCTCTGCTGCAAAAACGATCATAGAGACTGCAGAGGAAGAAAAAGTGGATTTGATCGTGATCGGAAGAAAAGGGATGTCTGCCATAGAGAGACTCTTCATCGGGAGTGTTGCCAACCAGGTCTTAAGGAATTCCCCTGTTCCCATCCTTGTGACCAAGAAAAAGAGTGGAAAACCTCGATTTAAAAAAATTATTGTACCCACAGATTTTGCAGATCGAGAAGAAGTGGAAAGGGATTTTGCCTGGAAGTTGGCCAAAGGATTTGGCTCCGATCTTACTCTATTACACGTGATCGAGCTTCATGACTATGAGCTTTCGCCCAAGGTACTGGATGATCTGTTTAATTCGCTGCTTAAAAGACTTAAACAAAGAAAAAAGAGAGAAAAGGCTGATATAAAAGTCTCGGAGGAAATCTACCGGGCAATAAATGCCTCTGCCGGAATCGTTGATTATGCAGAAACTCACCACTTTGATATGATCGTTATCTCCACTTGTGTTCAGACCAAGCTAGAACGATTCTTTTTGGGAAGTACAACTGAGAAAGTGATCTCTTATACTCATGTTCCTGTTTTTGCCATTCCTCCCACATATTGTCTTGCTTAAAGGTGGAAGATACCCGAAAGTATTGGGTTGCTCTAAATCTTGTTCTGGCTGAGCATCTAAAAGCAGCAAAAAAAATTGTTGACTATTTTCCGAATATTAAAGATGCTTTTTATGCCAGCAGCCGGGAGTTCGCTGCCTTAGGCGTTGAGAAAGAGAAAGCACAGGCTCTGACTTCCTCGAAGATACTGGATAGAGCCTGTAGAGAAATAGAAAAAGTTGAGAGAAGAAAATATTCTATTATTACTCTGGAGAGTGAGAATTACCCTGAATATTTAAAAGAAGTATTTGATCCCCCTTTCGTCCTTTATTGCGCAGGGAACATCGAAGTGCTAAAAGGACCGGCTGTTTCAATAGTCGGAGCAAGGAAGCCCTCAGCTTATGGGAGGGCTGTCGCCGAGAAGCTGGCTCGAGACCTGGCTTCTCGAGGAGTAGTGATTGTCAGCGGTTTAGCCCGTGGTGTGGATTCCATCGCTCATTGGGGAGCTCTTGAAGGAGGAAAAACTGTAGCCGTGTTAGGTTCAGGATTGGAAAACATTTATCCGAGGGAAAACCATGCTCTATTTCATAAAGTCATCGAACAGGGGGCTGTTGTGTCTGAATTTCCTTTGAAATCTGCTCCGTTGGGCTTTCATTTTCCTATAAGAAACAGGATCATCAGTGGTCTTTCCTTAGCTGTTGTTGTGGTTGAAGCAACAAAGAGAAGCGGTTCTCTTATTTCAGCCCGTTTAGCCTTGGAACAGAACAGAGAGGTTATGGCTGTCCCCGGGAATATTACCTCTAATCTCAGTCAAGGAACGAATTGGCTTATTAAAACAGGGGCAAAATTAGTTGAAAGCTGGGAAGATGTGGCAGAAGAACTGGCCTCGCCTCTAAAAGAACAACTTCTTTCTCAGAAAAAAGAGGAGAAAGAGAAGCCTCCCTCGATGAGCACTCAGGAGCGGAAAGTCTTCGAGCTTATAAGCTCAGACTCCCTCACGCAAATCGACGACCTGGTCGAAGGAACAGAGTTTTCTGTATCCGAAATTCTCTCCATTCTACTCAAACTGGAACTTAAGGGGCTTGTTTTACAGAGGCCGGGGAAATATTTTCAAAGGAGACTGTGATGGGAAAACGTCTGGTTATTGTTGAATCTCCAGCCAAGGCAAAAACACTTAACAAATATCTGGGATCTGACTTTTTGGTCAAAGCATCCATGGGGCATATCCGGGATCTGCCAAAAAAAAGTTTAGGTGTGGACATCGAGCACGATTTTGAGCCTGAATATGAAATCATTCAGGCAAGAACAAGTACAGTCGCAGAATTGCAAAAAGCTGCCAAACAGTCAGAAGCAGTGCTGCTTGCCGCTGACCCTGATAGAGAAGGAGAAGCGATATGCTGGCATCTGAGCATTGTTCTCGGCGCCTTCAATAAAAATATATACAGGGTTCTTTTTCATGAGATTACTAAAAGTGTTGTGAAGAAGGCCTTTGAGAATTTAGGAGAGCTTGACCAGAACAAAATCAATTCGCAGCAGGCGAGAAGACTCCTTGATAGATTAGTAGGGTATCTCATAAGTCCCTTGCTGTGGAAAAAAATTGGAAGAGGATTGAGTGCAGGTCGGGTTCAGTCTATAGCTCTGCGAGTAATCTGTGAACGGGAGCGAGAGATCAAAGATTTTATCCCTGAAGAATATTGGTCTATTACAGCCGAGCTTAAAGCCTCTAATCCTCCCCCTTTTAAGGCAGTTCTCACGGAGATAGATGGCAAAAAAATAAAAATAAAGAATGGAAAAAGTGCAACAACTGCAGTCTCTGAGCTTCGTAACCTGCCTTTTGACCTTGAGAAAGTGGAGGTAAAAGAGAAGACGAGAAATCCCAGTCCACCTTATATCACCAGTACCCTTCAGCAGGATGGTTTTCGCCTTTTTAGTTTTCCTGTGAAAAAGACAATGTATGTAGCTCAGAAGCTTTATGAGGGTCTTGAGATCGGGCCGAAAGGATCAGTGGGCTTGATCACCTATATGAGAACAGACTCTTTTAGGGTTTCTAACCAGGCTCTTTCCTGGGCACGAAAATATATTAGACAGAATTATTCCGAGGAATATCTTCCCGAAAAGTCGCGTATTTATAAGAATAAAAGAAAAGCGCAGGACGCCCATGAAGCTATCCGTCCCACTACGCTTTCGCTTCCTCCTGAAGCCGTCAAATCTTATCTGGAAAAGGAAGAATACAACCTCTATCGCATCATCTGGAATCGATTTATCGCTTCTCAGATGAGTTCAGCCCTGATCGAGGAGACAGTGTTTGATATTAAAGCCTCGAAATACAAGTTCAAAGCCAAGGGAGAAGTTATCAAATTTGACGGGTATTTTATCCTCTTCTCCAGTCTGAAAAAGGAGGATAAGATTTTCCCCAAAGCAGAGGCGGGAGAAAGGCTGACGCTCATTAATCTTGATTCAGAGCAGAATTTCACCAAGGCTCTCCCGCGCTATACAGAAGGGAGCTTGGTCAGGGAACTGGAAGCAAAAGGTGTCGGTCGACCCAGTACCTATGCTCCTATCATTGCCACCATACAGGATCGTGTTTATGTCGTTAAAGAAAAGGGGAAGTTTATACCCACAGACCTTGGAATGTTTGTGAATGATTTTTTGCTAGAGAATTTTGCTGATTTGATGGAGTTTGAATTTACGGTTCGTTTGGAGGAAGAGCTCGATAAAATCAGTGAGGGAGAAAAGGACTGGGTGGATTATTTAAAATCGTATCATTCTCTCCTTGAGAAGGATTTAAAACAAGCAGAGAAGCGCGAAAGCGTGAAAGAGAAAGGAATTCCATTGGAGGATGTCTGTCCGGAATGCGGTCTCAAGCTTGTCATAAAGGAGGGGCGTTACGGACGATTTAAAGCTTGTTCGGGCTATCCTGAGTGTAAACACAGGGAGAGCCTGATTAAGAAAGAAGTAACGCCTTTGGAAGAGAAATGTCCCGATTGCGAGTCTGATCTGGTTGTAAGGCGGGGAAGATATGGGACTTTTATCGCTTGCTCGAATTATCCTAATTGTACTTACACAAAGACAGAGAGAAAGGATACAGGTATCAAGTGTCCGAGAGATTGCGGCGGAACACTCATCGGGAAAAAAACCAGGAAGGGAAAGATCTTCTTTGGCTGCAGCAAGTACCCGAAGTGTGATTATGCAACCTGGGATGAGCCCATCGCTCAGCCCTGTCCTGAATGCGGCCGGAAATTTGTGATTCGAAAAAATGTCATAAAGGGAGATCCTTTTCTCTACTGCAGCAATGAAGAATGCAAATACAAGGAGATAGTGGAACGGGAGAAGATTTGGGAAAAGAAGGACGCCGCTTCTGAGGAAGGGGAAGACCTTTAGGTAATATAAAGCGAGAAAGATGATATGTCCTTGCGAGGAGCGTAGCGACGCGGCAATCCCAACCTTTTTTATGAGATTGCTTCGCCCCCACGAGGCTCACAATGACAGGTGAGCAATCTTCTTCTTTCCTCGCAGTGACAGATAAGATATCATTTTGGCAGATAAAATGATAAAGGAAATTAGTCAGTTTCTCGCCTTCCTTAAGCACGAGAAAAACGCCTCTCCTCATACAATCGCAAGCTACAAGAGGGATTTACTCCAGCTTGCCGGGTATCTGGGAGAAAGAAAAGTTGTGATGAGAGGGGTTGACAATGTTATTCTTCGTGGATTTATGGCGAAGCTTCAGGAGAATCAAAACAAAAAATCAACCGTGGCCCGCAAGCTGGCTGCGATTCGCTCTTTTTTCCAGTTCTGCATCAAGAAAAAGTGGCTGGAGGACAACCCTGCTAAGATTGTGGCTACTCCAAAGCAGGAAAAGCATGTGCCCTCTTTTTTATCCGAAGATGAGATGGCGCAATTCCTGGACTTACCTCAGACGACTCAGCCCTTAGATTTAAGGGATAAAGCCGCACTCGAGCTACTTTATGCAACCGGAATGCGGGTGAGCGAGTTGACAGGAATCAACCTTGATGACCTGACTTTCTCAGAGAGGTTGGTTCGAGTCAGAGGAAAGGGAAAAAAGGAGAGGCTTATACCTTTCGGAAAGAAGGCCGAGGATAGCCTGGCCTTTTATATTCGAAGCAGACCTCAAATCAATAAAGGCAAAATTGAGGCTGAAGCTCTGTTTTTAAATTACCGGGGAGAGAGACTCTCCTCTCGTTCTGTAGAGAGGATTGTTGATAAATACATCTGCTTCACGGCGGTGCAGAGGAAGATAAGCCCTCATTCTCTTCGCCATTCTTTTGCTTCCCACCTTTTGAGCAGGGGTGCGGACCTAAGGGTAATCCAGGAACTTCTGGGACATGAGAGCTTAGCCACAACTCAAAAGTATACCCACCTTAATTTAAGACAGCTCCTTGAAGTCTACAAAAAAAGCCATCCCCGCTCCTAATGGGGTCAGACTTGCGAAACTTGCATTATTTTTTTAATGAAAAATATTGTTGTTTAAAAAGGGGACAGGCTACTTTTTCTTGAAGTACTTGTAAAAAGCCGATAACCCACTTTTCATTTAACCTGGGTGAATTTTTGCATTATTGAGAGATCAGTTTTGACATCTCTTACTCCTGCATAATATGACACCAACAAGAAAAAGAAGCCTCGTCTCTTTTACGCAACCCTACTCTTGCCTGACAAGAAAATAACCAAAAAAGTAGCCTGGCCCCTTTTATTTGTGGAAACTTTTGTTTCCCTTAAAAAGTGCCTTTTGTAAACTCGCATTTACTTTTTTAAAAGTAAGAGGCTTAAAATACTATGAAAATAAAGGAGATACAATTTCCCGATAGTTGGCCCAAAAGTTGCATATAGAAGGACTGACAGGAGGTTACTATGAAAAGTTTTATGATCAAGGGTTTAGTTATGAGTGTTGTCTTCGGCCTTGTGTTTTCTACGTTTATTTCTTTTCAGGCTCAGGCAGCTCCAAAGGCCGGCGAAAAAAGGATCAACATCAACACTGCGGCTTTAGTTGAGCTTCAGAAGCTCCCCCGGATTGGAGAGAAAGTAGCTCAGAGAATCATTGACTTCAGAAAGAAAAACGGCAGGTTTAGAAAGGTCGAAGAGATTATGAAGGTGAAAGGAATCGGAGAGAAAATGTTCAGCAAAATTAAGAGCCTCATCACCGTTGGGGAGGCACCCAGGAAAAAATAAAGAAAGAAGATTTCCTATCCCCTCATTTAAAAAAGGATTAAGATCCGGGTGAGTTTAAATATTCGAGAAGAAATTCTTTCAATTTCTTAAGCGCACGGCCACGATGGCTCACCCTGTTCTTTTCCTCAGGCAAGAGTTCAGCAAAGGTTTTTCCCAGGGAGGGGTAGTAGAAGATGGGGTCATAACCAAATCCGCTGCTGCCTCTTTTTTTTAAGGCGATAAGACCCTCACAGCTTTCCTTGATTTCCTTAATGATCTTTCCTTTTTGGGCGAGAATCATGCATGAGACAAATCTGGCCTTCCTCTGCTCAGAGGGCACGCTTTTCATTAATTCCAAAACCTTCTGGTTGTTCTTGGCGTCTGTTGCCTGAGGGCCAGAAAACCGGGCTGATATAACTCCGGGTGCTCCTTTGAGATGCTCAATTTCGAGTCCAGAATCTTCAGCCAGGGTAAGCCCTTCCCAACGTTCCATGTGAAAGAGACTTTTCCCTCTGGCATTCTCCTCAAAGGTTTTGCCGTGTTCTGGAAAAGTTTTTTTCGGGTTCAGCTCTTGAAGGGTAAAGATTTCTAGAGACAATTCTTCCAGGAAGCTTTTGATCTCTTTTGCTTTCCCCTGATTTGTGGTGGCAAGAAGAAGTTTATATCTAAGCAATCTTTATCTCAAATATCTCCTCCAGGCCGAGGATGTTTTGGTTGAATTTTTGTTCCTTTTCGTCTGTAGCCTGGAATGAGAAGTCGATGACGAAAGTACTGCCTTCTTTTTTTAGGTTGAGTTCCCGGAATTTTAAACCTTCGTGAAGAGCCATTTTCTTGATGTTGAACAAGATGTCTTCAGAGTATTTCGCTTTGAGGTTATATTTGTAAATCGATTTTTTCAGGTACTGGTTTTCAAGCTGCCTGAAGATGACCAAGGTCAGGATGATTATGGCGGCAAATATGATCGCTACCCAATAATAACCAGCGCCTATCACCAGGCCCAGACCTGCCACAGCCCACAGAGTGGCAGCCGTGGTGAGGCCGAGAACAATTCCTCCAGCCTGAATGATCGTCCCAGCGCCGATAAAGCCTATGCCTGTAATCACCCCAGCAGCAATTCGCGAAAAATGATTCTCGATTCCTTCTTTTCCTTGGAAAATAAGCCCTGAAAGGACCATCATCATAGTTGCGCCAATACAGATAAGGATGTTCGTCCTAAATCCAGCAGGTTTATGGCTGGATTCTCTCTCGAGGCCGATCAGGCCGCCCAAGGCAACAGCCAGTAGAAGTTTTAATGTTATTTCTAATAGACTCATTTTATTTTCCTCTTAGTTGAACTTGCCTTTAATGTATCACAGTCGAAAATCAGAAAACAAGGTTCCCTCCTGCAAATCAACGGTTGAGGAAGTTCTTGAACCAGAAATCCACATAATGTCGGTTGGAGTGAGTTCTCTTTTTGTCCTTAAAACTATGTCTCTGACCAGGGTAAAGCATGAATTCAAATTTTTTGCCGAGGTCTATGAGTTTGTCGATCAGCTGCACGCTATTCTGCATGTGAACATTATCATCCATGACCCCGTGAGAGAGGAAAAGAATGCCTTTGAATTTATCAGCATGGGTCATCACTGAACCGAATTCATATCCTGCCTTGTTTTCAGAGGGCCTGTCCATGTAGCGTTCTGTGTAGACAGTATCATAGAGCTTCCAGTCCGTGACAGATGAGCGAGCATATCCGTGGGTGAAGTAATCTGCTCCGTAAGTTAAGGCCAGACAGGTGGTGTAGCCGCCGTAACTTCCTCCTGTGATCCCGATTTTTTTCTTATCGACAAAAGGCTTTTTGTGGAGCCACTTAACAGCTTCGATAAGGTCATGCATCTCCCATTTGCCGAGGCTGCGGTGCATGAGAGATATTCCCTTTTTTCCGAAATGACCGGAACCCCGGTGGTCAACGCTGAATATGATGATTCCTTCCTGAGCCGCATAAAGAGAGGAGAGAGAGGGGAATGCATTGGAGACCCTGCTTGAACCCGGGCCGCTGTATATTGTGAAAAGCACGGGATATTTTTTGTTCTCGTCAAAGTCGGGAGGGAGAATCCAGTAGGCGGGAAGGGTCCAGCCGTCCTCGGTGGGAACAGAGAAAAGTTCTTTTTTCCCCATAGTATATTCTTCCAGGAGAGGAGTGCGGCTTTCTTCAATATTCCTTAAAAAGGTTCCGTCAGCCTGGTATAGGTCCTTCCTTGAAGGAGTTTGGATACTGGAGAAACGATCTATAAAATAGCTCCCTCCTGGAGAAAGAGAAATGCTATGGGTGCCCGGCTCCTTGGTCAGGCGTTTGAAATCCGTGCCGTTGAGCTTCACTTGAAAAAGATGAGTTTCCGTTGTTTTATCTTTTCTTGCCGTAAAAAAGATCCTTTTATTTTTTTCATCCACTAAGGATATTCCCGTGACAGTCCATTTTCCCTCAGTTAATCTTTTTTTAAGGTTTCCCTTTAAATCATAATAATAGAGATGGCTCCAGCCATCGACATCGCTTCTGAGGAGGAAGCCGCTTCCATCCGTGAAAAAATATAGATCTTCGAAAAATTCTACCCAGGATGATTGTCGCTCATCGAATATTTCCTTCTTTTGTCCTGTTTTAAGATCGACTGTGTAGATTTTGATGTTGTTCTGACCGCGATTCATCCACTGGAATGTGAGTTTAGAGCTATCGGCAAACCAGAAAGGCCAGGCTGCATAATGGTCAGCTTCTTCGTCAATGTCAGCCCAAACCACTTTTCCTCTGGGGACTGCGACAATGCCCAGCTTTACCTTGGGATTTTGATCTCCTGCTTTGGGGTATCTTTCGATCTCCAGCTCACCGTGGGTTCCCTTGGCTCTAAAAAGAGGGAAAGTAGGAACAGGACTGTCGTCAAAACGCAGGAAAGCGATTTTGCTGCTATCAGGAGACCACCAGAAAGCCGCATACTGGGATCTTCTTCCAAGGATTTCTTCGTAGTAAACCCAGGAGGCCCAGCCGTTGTAGATCGTATCAGACCCGTCAAAGGTAAGTTGATATTCCAGCCTGCTATCAATATTCAGAAGATAAAGGTTATGCTTGCGCGTAAAAGCAATGTATCTTCCGTCCGGAGAGAAGCGCGGATTCTTCTCTTCCCCGGGTGTTGCGGTGAGGCGCTTGAGTCTTTTGCTCTCCAGCACGTAATAATAGAGGTCATTTTCGAATGAATAGAGCAAGCCGCTGTAATCATCCGTAAAGCCTGCGTGTTGATCAGCTTTTAGTCCTTTTGGGAAGGTTTTCTGGATTTGATCGTAGTCAATAAAGACAGTTTTTTTACCTGATTTTGCGTTCACTTTGTAGAGTTTTGTACTTTCTTCCTTCTCATCCCTCTCTGATAAAAGATAATGTTCTTCGTCAAGCCAGGCACGGATAGGGCTTCTTGATGTGGGCATGCGGGGCGCAGGCTTGAGGATGTGGGGTTTGGCATCCAGATACGCCTGTTCATAAGTAATTTTCTTCGGGTTTTTTTCTTGTGCCAACCCCGAGCTGCACAAATAAACTCCGAAAAAGAAGGTTATAAATCCGTGGATAAAATAATATTTTTTGTATTTTCTCATCGGCCCTTCTCCTTTAAAAAACATAAGAGCTTTTATCATTGACCTGGACGAATATCAATTCTATTGGTGCTATCCCTCATTATTTCAGCAAAAATGGTTAGAATGGAAAAATGGGGCCAGGCCCCATTTTATACTTCCATTAGGCTAAATAATGCAAGTTTCGCAAGTCTGACCCCGGTTTTTAAACTTCCAATTCTATTTTTTCGAGAAGCAGTTCGGTCCCGGAGAGTGTTTCCAATTCCCTGGAATCGCATTTTTCGCAGATGAAGACAAAATCATCTTTGACTATTTCAGTATCACAGCGTTGACATCGGATTTTAAGGGGGACTTCCTCTATCTTTAATGTAGACTCTGCTGCGATAGTATCCTTTTTATAGATATCAAAAGCTGTCTCTAAGAATTCGGGGATAACTCCGGAAAGAGCGCCAACCTTGAGTTTAACGGAGATAATTTTTTTGGCTTTTTGTTCTTTTGCCTTTTCCTCCAAGATCTCAAATAGACTGGCAACGATAGAGAGTTCATGCATTCTTCTGACGCAATTTATGGAGGGCGGAGAGGAAATACTCTATCAGTTCATTAATTTTTGAATCCTTAAGGGCTGATGTTGTAAAAATTTCAAGCTTCGGATTTATCTCCAGAGCTTCTTTCTGGGCATGTTCCAGATTGAAGGGAAGCGCAGGTAGGAGGTCAGACTTGCTTATGATCAGACAGTCAGACGTTGTGAAGGCTTTAGGATATTTTTTAGGCTTATCGTCTCCCTCTGGAATAGAGAGAAGCACGCATCTGATGTTTTCACCTAAATCATAGTTTGCCGGACAGACAAGATTGCCGACATTTTCGATAAAAAGAAAGTCAAGGTCTGCCGGGATTTCAGGAAATATGTTGCCTATCATCTTAGCATCCAAGTGGCAAGCTCCTCCCGTGATGATCTGCCAGGCGGGAATACCTTTGGCTCTTATCCTCTCGGCATCCCTTTCTGTTTCGATATCTCCTTCGATAACTGCCATTTTGTAATCAGGCTTCAATCTCTCAGCTATTCTTTCTAGAAGGGATGTTTTTCCTGCCCCGGGCGAACCCAGGATATTGATGGTTAAAATTCCTTTTTTTCCGAGCTTTTCTCGAATTTCAGAAGCAATTTTTTTGTTAGATCCGAGAAGCTCTTCTAAGACGAGGACTTCTTTTTTCTTCATTTTTCCTGATAAATCCTTTTTTTTAAAAAAATTGTGTGTTTATTTGACATTACACACGCAAAAATAACAAAAGACTATTGGTTGGAATTATAGGGAATATCCAGTAAAAAATCAATTTTGAGATTATTTTTGTTTTTCTGTTGACAAGCAAAAATATTTCGATTAATATTATATGTAATTATAAGCTTATCAATAGTTTATCTATAATTACACTAAATATTATAATTACACTAAAAACTATAATTATACTAAGTTTTGACTAATGCCCTCATACAAGGTAACAGAAAAAATATGTAATCTCCCCTCAATTATTTGTTTCCAAATCAATAAATACACCGGGGGATATTCTATAAACTGATAAAAGAGAATTTTTTTATGAGACGGTGTAAGCATGATGAAAATTAAAAGCGACCCTGCTTTGCTGGCAGAGGTTCGAAAGTATGGCAACTTCGATTCCAACGCCTGTTATCAATGTGGAAGTTGCACTGTTATATGTGATTTAGCAAGTGACTCGGCTTCGTTTCCTCGCAGAACACTTCGATATATTCTATTTGGTTTAAAAAAACTGCTGCTGGGAAGCTTGGATCCTTGGTTATGCTACTTCTGTGGCGATTGTTCTACGACTTGCCCGAGAGAGACAGAGCCCGGAGAAGCAATGATGACACTCAGACGCTATCTCACGGCACAATATGATTGGACAGGCATCTCTGCAAAACTATACAAGTCAAGGGCATGGGAATTGGGAGCGCTCTTCGTGGTCGGCATGTTCATGGCGTTCTTGATACTGTTCTTTCACGGCCCCCTTGTGACAGAAAGGGTTGAACTAAACACCTTTGCCCCGGTCCATATGGTACATACTTTCGACCTGATTTTATTTGGCGTCCTTGCATTCTTTCTGCTCACCAACGCATTTCGCATGTACTGGTTCACCATGCACCAGAGCAATAGCGCCAGAATACTTGATGTCATACGGGGCATAAAAAAGGATGGCTTTGGATTTACTATGCATCAGGACGAGAAGATCAGGATTCCTCTCCATTTATTCATCACCGAAGCATGGACAATGATATGGAATTTCATTACCCAGAAACTTTTCCTAAAATGTGCTAAAAACGTGGGTCGATGGCTCAAACACTTTTTACTCGTATCAGGATATGTGCTCATGCTCCTTCTGGTAGTCGGCCTTCTGCTGTGGTTTCAAACGGACAATATCTACCCTATTTACCATCCTCAGAGATGGTTGGGCTATTACGCCACTGCTGTTCTCCTCTTCGGCACAGTGGAGATCCTTATAGGTCGTATCAGAAAGCGTGAACAAATTCACAAGTTTTCAGACTTCAGCGACTGGATGTTCCCGGTACTGTTGTTACTGACCACTGTGACTGGGATATTGGTCCATATTTTCCGGTATATGGGGTTGCCGCTGGCAACTTATTACATGTATGCCGTCCACTTGATTATAGCAGTGGCAATGTTAGTGGTGGAGGTGCCGTTCGGCAAGTGGGCCCACATGTTGTATCGCCCACTGGCGGTTTACTTACAAGCGGTCAAAGAAAGGGCATTGCAAAAGCAGGCGCCTGAAGGGGTTGTAGTAGAAAATGTCTAATAACAAACAAATCTCTAATAACAAAATAGAGAACGAAAAAATTGGTGCTACATTAATTGTTGGTGGTGGAATCGGCGGTATGCAGGCCGCACTCGACCTGGCATCATCCGGCATAAAGGTTTATCTGGTTGATAATAAACCATCTATCGGTGGAGTGATGGCCCAGCTTGATAAAACTTTTCCTACAAACGATTGTGCCATGTGTACGATGGCGCCAAGGCTGGTTGAAGTTGGAAGACATAAAGATATAGAAGTGATTACCCTGGCGGATATTGAGAGTATAAAAGGGACTGCTGGGAATTTTACTTTAAAACTTAATAAGAGACCGAGGTTTATAGATGAAGAAAAATGTACAGGATGCGGTCTGTGTGTAGCCAATTGTCCTGTCCGTAATATTATTTATGTTACACCTGAAAAAGACAAGATAGAAATTTCTGATAAGCATGCAAAAATAATGAACAATATAATTGCAGAATATATAGATACAGAAGGAGCGTTGGTACCTATACTGCAGAAAGCTAATGATATTCTTAATTATTTACCCGAGCCGGTTTTGAAATACACGGCTGATAAGTTAAATATGCCTCTAAGTGTAGTGTGCAGAATAGCCACCTTTTATAAATCTTTTAGCCTGGAGCCAAGAGGCAAACACATAATATCTGTATGCCTTGGAACAGCCTGTCATGTGAAAGGTGCTGGCAGAGTTACTTCAGCTCTTGAAAGTGAACTCGGGATAAGAAGAGGAGAAACAACGAAAGATATGAATTTTACTCTTGAGACAGTTCGCTGTATCGGATGTTGTGGATTAGCTCCTGTTTTGAAGGTTGGAGAGGATGTCCATGGTTTGGTGAGTAAAATGATGGTACCTGAATTGCTGCATTCGTATGAAAAAGCTTCGTAAGAGTATGTTAAATGGTAATGAACCTGGATTATTTAAGTCTATATTGAGAGAAAAATTATGGCAAAATTAAAAATTGGAGATTTAGATAAGATAAGTCAGAGAGTGAGAAAGACAACTCTTTTAAGAGAAGGGGCTGGTAAAGCTAAAATAGTGGTTCATATGGGAACCTGCGGAATAGCTGCAGGGGCAAGAGAGATAATGAATACTTTGTTAGATGAATTTGCCGAGCAAAACATTGATGATGTTATTCTGACAAGCTCGGGCTGTGCTGGATTATGCAGTAGAGAACCTATGGCTACAGTAGAATTGAAAGACGAAGCTCCTGTTAAATATGTTGATTTAACTGCGGAAAAGATTCGCAGAATATTATCAGAGCATGTTGGTGGTGGAAAAGTAGTTGGCGAATATGCTCTGGCAAAAGGTAGCGAGAGAGTCTCTTGAACGTTTTTGAAACAATTTTTTTGCAGAGGTCGGATAGACTATGAAAGAGCAAATTACGGATAAATACAGGTTACATTTAATGCTATGCGCGGGGACTGCCTGTGTTTCCAACAAGTCTTTTAAAATACAAGAAGTATTAGAAGAAGAATTGAAAAAACAGGGACTGGATAAGGAAGTTTTAGTTGTAAT
>DRHQ01000101.1 GCA_011049545.1 Candidatus Aminicenantota bacterium
AGGTGCACCAGCAGTTTCTTTACCACAAAGGCTTTCAGCTTTCACTCCTTTAGCCACTTCGTCAGCCTAACCAATTTGTGGCCATCCCTGTCACCTTAACTTGATAGTATAGGAATTTGCTTTTTCCCCTCACTTCAATCCTCTCCCCATGGGGGAGAGGGAAGGGAGAGGGGGTAAGTTCTCATTGCGAACAAAGCGAAGCAATCCCATTGATTATGTCTGTGCCTCTTGACTTCCTGTCAAATGACACTATTATCAATTCAACAAGGCCAAATCCGGATGAGATTATTTTCCAGTTCTATAGATTTAGGGGACAAAGATTATGAAGGGTTTTAAGAGAATTACTTTTAACTCAAATGTGATGGGGGGACAGGCATGCATCAGAGGAATTACATCCGGCAGTGAGGTAGAAAGTGAAATTCCTTGCTGATATGGGCTTATCTCAATCTTCAGTTAATTGGCTGAGGCAGAATGGATATGATGTCATCCATTTAAGGGAAGGAGCAAGGCATCGTGTTCGTCTGTTACCAATTTGAGAGATAAATAAGAGAATATGGCTTGTGTATGTTGAACCAGGAATTTTGCTGGACTAAGGTTGTAGGTGCAACAGCCTTACTCAAGGCTAGTTAACTGACCCGGATATTTTTTCCGAGCCTCACCATGTTGACCCTTTGGGTTTCTCACCAGTCTTTTACACAAAATATCCAAAGCCGCGTTTTTGTGTTCTGGAGAAAGATGAGCATATCTCAGGGTCATCTCGAAGCTCTTGTCACCTAAAAGCTCTTGAATCGTTTTCAAATCCTTCCGCTTTTTGCCTAATCCTGGAGCAAGAAAGGGCTTCATCAAGACTTTATGGGGGCTAAGTTTTGACCCAGTCAATGTTTTACCCTGCTTGAAAATTCAAGGGGCCAAAAAGGAGCTTGATGAGCTCTTTGTAATCGAGACCAATAAAGCATTCAAGCCAGTGGACCTTTTGATATGAAGTGAATGGGTCTTCTCAAAGAAGTAATCGCAATTATTTAACTGACGGTTCTCGAAAAATCATCTTAAAAATAATTCCTTCATCTTGCAGGAAATTTACAGAAAAAATTGAACTTGACTGGCAAATTTGACATCGTCCCTTTTTACGGTATTAGTATCATGGATAGAAAATATGGGCTAAGGCATACCTGAGGAGGTGGATTAGGTGCAGATAACCCAAAGACAAAAAAAGGAAGTTCATATTTTTTCCTTAAAGGGAAATTTTGATTTTACCTCTGCGGGGGAGGTGGAGCAGGGACTGAACCTGGCGGTATCCCAAGGAGCAAAAAAACTACTGGTAGATCTGGATGGCACGGAGTATATAAGTGACGCCGGCCTAAGAGTCCTTTTGAAATTAGAAAAAGAATTAAAAAAAGAAAAAGGTCAAATAAAACTCTGCTGTCTCCGGCCACATGTAAAGGAAGTTTTTGATGCTGCTGGGTTCACTCAGATTTTTGAAATTTACAATAGTGTTCAGGAAGGAGTAAATAGTTTCTGAATCTTGCACTTTAAAACAAGAAGGAGGAACGAGAAATCTTATCTCTTGATCTTCCTTAAATCTCCCAAAGCACTGGGCAAGTAATAATTAAATAGGTAATCAAGACTTCTTGCCTTATTTCTTACCTTTGCCGACTCTTGCTCAGAATAAATAGGATGCTGTTGGGAGTTCTCACAAGAAGAATGCTTGTCAAACATGGGATTCAAATCCTTGTTATAATTGAATACCTTCTTCATAGCTTCTTCTAACTCACTTTCATTACTTTCACAGAATTGAATATAAGGAACTCGAGAAAGCCAGCTTTCATACATTGCTTTATTCTTGTGGTACTTGACCTCAGGCCTTCCGGGGAGACAAATACAAGGAACCTCGAGAATGGCACAAAAAACCATCCCATGCAATCTGTCAGTAACAACAAAATCATAGGAAGAAATATAATTGAAGACTTCTTCTACAAAACCACGTTCCTCCAGATCAATAGAATGCTCAGTATCAGGGAAAATCAGGTCATAAGAGTCAGAATCCCTAATCATCCTTTTTGCCAGCTCTTGGCCTTCCTGGTTGATTTCGAAATCATTGCGGAAAATAAGCAAAGGCTTGTTCTTGTCTTTCTTTGCCGAAACATTGAACTCTCCCTTTAAAGATAAGACAAAGTCAGGCATCAGCAAAAGATGACAT
>DRHQ01000102.1 GCA_011049545.1 Candidatus Aminicenantota bacterium
TAAATATCTTAGCCGAAGGACATTCGGTGATAGCCTGTGGAGTGGAAACAATAGTATCCACAGCGAAGCAGGAACTCCAAATACGAAAGCCGGTAACCGGTATAAGTTGGAGAATCCCCTCGCTTTAGCGATGGGGAGTTGTCAATTTCTTATTTCTCGATAATTTTCTTGAGATACCTTATAGTTCCCTCATTTTTGTTTTAAGCTTTACGCCTAATAGTATTTGTCTTATGATTATTAAGGAGATCTTGCAATGAAAATTATTAGCGATTCCTTAAGCTTTTCAACACGCGGATTTTCTGACATGAAGGATATTACCCAGGAGGTTTCCAAGAAGCTGTCTGAGAAAGGACTCCAGAACGGAATCCTCAACCTGTTTGTTCCAGGATCAACCGGCGGTCTGACGACAATCGAGCATGAACCTGGCCTCGTTGAAGATTTCTCTGAGTTCATGGAAAAAGTAATTCCCAGCAATGTTACCTATCATCATGATGAGAAGTGGGGGGACGGAAACGGATTTTCTCATGTCCGGGCTTCACTCGTCGGAGCATCTCTTAATGTTCCGTTTTCCAATGGCACACTTAATCTTGGAACGTGGCAGCAGATTGTTTTTCTTGATTTCGATAACCGCTCCCGCTCCCGTATGGTCCTCCTCCAGTTTATGGGAGAGTGAGAAAAAACGATAAAAACAGATCATATGTTTATAACGTACAGTTATATTTTTTAAATAATTTTAAATTTTTATAACTCAGAGTTATAATTTTAATCTGTTTGGTTCATCAGGAGAATGAAATGTTCCATCCTCAGGTGAGCATGTGTGGCAATATATAGCCCGCTTAAGCTAACTTAAAAATGGCTGACATCAAAGATAAACTAGAGCGACTGAAAAAAGAAAGAGAGGCTCGCTCTCGCTCTAAATCCCAGCTTGTGAAAGATACCTGGAAAGAGATTCAAAAGGCCGAGGATCTATCCGTCAAGGATAAACTAGAAAACCTTATCAGCCTCACCCGCCAGGAAAAACCTTCAGAACCCAAAACCCCGCCCTTCGAACCTCTTGAAAGGGAGCCCCTTCAGTTTTTCGAAAACCCGTATTCTCTGGACTTCAAATACGGAAAAGTAACAATATCTTCGGGTTTGGAGATAAAAGGGGACATTCTCACCTGTTTAAGCAAAGAAAGCGCATTCGAAAACCTTGACCTCTCCACAGCCCTGTTCATTGACCTGGAAACAACAGGACTATCCGGGGGAGCAGGAGTTGTCGCTTTTCTCGTAGGTTTAGGTTTCTACAGAGATGACAAATTCCATGTAGACCAGTTTTTCCTCGGAGAGCTTGCTGATGAAGAAAGGATGATTCAGGAGCTTGGGCAGTTTTTTTCTCAGATGAACTTTCAATCAGTAGTAACATATAACGGCAAATGTTTCGATATCCCCCTACTTGAAACACGGTTCATCCTCCACAAGCAGCCTTTCATCCTCAGTGAACTTCCCCATCTTGATTTTCTCTTTCCAGCCCGAAGTCTCTGGAAGCATAAGTACGAAAGCTGCCGGCTTTCCCATCTTGCCCACGAGGTCGTCGAGGCAGGTCGTTCTGAAGATATCCCTTCAGCTGAGATTCCCTGGAGATATTTTCAATATCTAAACACAGGAAATTTTGAACTGATTGAGCCTATCCTCTACCATAATCAGGAGGATATTCTTTCTCTTTTAGGAGTTATAATTGTCGGCTCTTTCATCTTTTCTGACGAGAAAGAAGAGAAACTTACAAATGCCATGGACCTCTACGGTGCGGGCAGAGTGATGGAAAATATAGGAGAGGCTGAGAAATCTGTTCATTTCTTCAAGCGGGCTCTTAAGAGGGGATTATCGGATGAGTTATCTCTCGCAGCCAAGAAAAAAATTTCTTATCATTTCAAGAAAAATAAAGAGTGGAAAAGTGCTGTTTCTTTATGGAAAGAGATGACCTCTTCAGATACACAATCTAAAGATCTGCTTCTCTCCTTCAAAGAACTTGCCATGTATCTCGAACACAAGGAGAAAAAATACGAGGAGGCAAGAAAAATAGCAGAAGAAGGGTATGTACTTTCTATCGACTTTTCATCTTATTATGAGAAAGATTTCACCCATAGACGGGAAAGACTAAAGCGAAAGATCCAAGGACAAAAAGAAAAAAAATAAATTTGTAGGGATTTGATTTATCAAACCCACCTTTTTGATTGTACGGCGGGAAAACAATATAATGATGTAGGGGCTTGATTCATCAAGCCCACCTTGTTAGGTTATAGTGATTGTATTGTAGGGGCTTGATTCATCAAGCCCACCTTGTTAGGTTATAGTGATTGTATTGTAGGAGCTTGATTCATCAAGCCCACCTTTTGAAAAAAATGGATACAGCCCCCATTTTTGGACGGTAAGTATGGAACTTAAGGCATTCCAGGATTATCTGAATTCTCAAAGGCTAAAATTCACCCGGCCCAGACGTCTTATCTTCAAGGAAATATTTTCGTCTAAAAAGATTCACCCTAATGCTTATGAAATCCACAGAAGGCTGAAAAGAAAAGGCCAAAAAGTATCTCTAGCCTCTATTTACCGGACATTAAGCCTTCTGGTAAGGTGCGGCCTGGTGAGTGAGATTGACTTTGGAGAGAATCACAGCCATTACGAGCCTGATGTTGTTAAGGTGGCCCACGGCCATTTAGTATGCCTTTCTTGCGGTGAGGTTAAAGAATTTTCCCATGAGAGAATCCTAACAATACTAAGCAAGATAGGAAAAGAAAGTCACTTCATGACGGATAAATTTTCAATCCAGGTGTTTGGTTACTGCGCCAACTGCCAGAAAAAATAACCTATGATGCACGGGCCCAATTTATCAAATCCACATTTTTATAAAAAAGGGAAGGTTTCCTTTTCGCATTTTTTATTAAAAATAGAATATCCCTTTTTTCCTGGTAATACACTCTCTATATTATAAGGTAGATTCAAGATGAAAGGAGGTCAATAGATGATTCCAGTAATTAACTTGGAGGAAAAAATTAAGGAGATCGACAAGCCATTTTCTCCTATAGAGGTAGCGAGGCTCAATGACCAAGTTGTACGGATGGCTTTAGTCAAAGGAGAATTTCATTGGCATAAACATACAAATGAAGATGAACTTTTTTATGTCTATAAAGGATGCATCACTATTCAACTTAAAGACCAGGCAGATATAACATTGCATGAAGGAGAAATAGCTGTCATACCCAAAGGTGTGGAACATTGTCCAAAAAGTGTAGAACTCTCTTATAATTTGTTGTTCGAGCCCTATGTTCTGCAAACAAGAGGAGATTAGATAACTTAATGCTCTGTCCTTGCGGGGAACTCAGGAGATTCCTCGCCTTGCTCGGAACTGGCTTCGCAATTTCAAGAAATATTTGTTTTGACTTCCTCTTAGTCTTTATATATTTATAAATACTCAAAGGGAAGAGGTGCTCCAATGAAAGCGATGATCTTGAAAGGATTTGCACCTATTGACCAGAATCCCCTTGAACTTGTTGACCTTCCCATCCCAGAACCAGGCTATGAAGAGATCCTTCTTCGCGTCAAATTTTGTGGTATCTGCCATACAGACCTTCATACCGTAGAAGGGGAACTTCCTGGCGTCAAACTTCCTATAATCCCCGGTCATCAGGTTGTAGGAGTTGTGGAAAAGGTTGGGAAAAACACTTCTCGTTTTAAAGAAGGGGACAGGCTTGGTGTTGCCTGGCTTTATTCTGCCTGCGGTAAGTGCGCGTTCTGCCTGCGGGAAAATGAGAACCTCTGTGAAACCGCCCGCTTCACTGGCTACCATGTAAACGGCGGCTATGCTGAGTACATAGTCGTCCCCGAGAAATTTGCCTATGCTATTCCAGAAATATTCTCGAATGAGGAAGGCGCGCCTCTCCTCTGTGCCGGAATTATCGGCTACAGAGCCCTGCGCTTGAGCGAGATAAGACCTGGCCAACGCCTGGGCCTATACGGGTTCGGGGCTTCTGCTCATGTTGCTATCCAGGTGGCTGGCCACTGGGGCTGCAAGGTCTATGTCTTTACCCGGAGCGAAGAACACAGCGAGCTGGCCAGCAAACTCGGTGCTGTCTGGACAGGAACATCAAAAGACGAACCTTCCACAAAAATGGATAGCTCCATTATCTTTGCTCCTGCAGGGGAGCTGGTTCTCGATGCCTTAAGTTTCCTAGATAAAGGCGGTACCCTAGCCCTGGCAGGAATTTACATGACTCCGATTCCTGAGATGGATTATGTGAAATATCTCTACCACGAGCGGACTCTCCGCAGCGTGGCCAATGCAACAAGACAGGACGGAGAGGAGCTCCTCCGGATTGCGGCTGAAATTCCCATTCGCACAACCATCCAGATCTTTCCCTTAAAAGAAGCGAATAAAGTTCTCAATCTTCTCAAAACCGGCAAAATCAGCGGCGCCGCTGTCCTCAGAGTTTCCGATTAGGCCATATCAATGGAGGGCTTTGATTTTTAGGAGCTTGATTCATCTGGAGAGATTTGATTCTTCTTATGTAGGGGCTTGATTTATCAAGCCCACCTTACGGCTTCTATAACATTAATTCTCTTAAAAAAAATCTTAAAATCTGGCATAATAAGAAAAACAATTTCCAAGTGCGCCCGTAGCTCAGCTGGATAGAGCGTCTGACTACGAATCAGAAGGTCGGCAGTTCGAATCTGTCCGGGCGTACCAGCTTAATTATTAGCTATTTATATTATAAACTAGCAAGTTAGAGTAGTATTAAGTTTCCCTATATCTTAAAATAGATTATCCTAAACCTGGAGAATGAGCGGCGAGCAAAGTACTCATTCGTTTTGAGAGGATTTGACATGCAAAGATTTATGGTTTTTATTTTTATAATAATTTTAGGATTAGCTATTTACGCTCCTGCCCAGCAATGTGGGCCTGGCTGTCCAGTCTGTTCTGGTTCAGGAAGTAGCACTGGAGCTCTATTGCCCTCAGGAACCATGGTTTCGACAATAATGTCCATTCCAAATGGTGAGGATGAAACAGCGGTTTTAAATCTACGTGCTGGAGTGACTTCCTGGCTTGATGTGGGCCTGGGTTACACAGTTAAATCAAAAGAGCCCATTTGGAGTGTTCGGTTACAGCCAATTGCTGAGGATGAGTCATCTTGGAGACCCGCCGTCATTTTGGGAACAGGTAGCGTACAAACTGGAGGAAGTGATCAATCGGTATTCGTCCAATTAACCAAGGCCTTTGATTTCGGCGAGGAAATCAGGGCCCGATTTTCAATTGGTGCAGCTAGCTTGCTGCCTGACTTGGATAAAGGATATTTCTTAGCTGGTTTAACCATGACTGTGACAGAACGCTGGAGTCCTTTTTTAAGCTATGATGGCCGTAATTTCCATGTGGGTCTATCTTGGATACCGAAAGATTGGTTGTTCATCGCAGGTCTAATAGTAGAAATGAAATATCCAGCTATTTTAGTAGGTCATCGATGGAGTTTTTAACAAAAAATATGAAAAGATTTGCCATCGTTAAATCGTCAGGTTGTTCTAAAGGAAAGGAATGCTTGCATTCGGGATTTTGAGATGTTAGGTAAAGGCAGGCGGCAATGTTTAAAAATAAGAAGGCGAACAAAACCTTCATCCGATTTGGGTGGATTTGAGGGAATTAAGAGCATTATGAGAGATTCCTCTTAGAGAATTATTTCACTCCCTTCTTATTTTTTCCAAACTTAACCATTTTTAGCCGCTTTTGACTATGGAGGCTAAAATATGGTTAAAAGATTTCATAGATTTTTAAGCAAGAAATCTATTAAGAGTGTTATAATACAAGGAGACTTGTTATTCCAACTTTGTGCTTGACATATCTACAACCATGAAGGGATAATCACCCCTCGGGGTTAGAGAAACGCCGAGCCTTCTATAAGAGTTCTGCAATTTTCAATAGTATAAAAGTAATGAATGAACATCGAGTTGTTGTAACCGGATTAGGAGCTGTAACTCCTATTGGTGTGGGGCTTGAAGAGTTCTGGGAAGGATTGAAAGCCGGACGAAATGGTATATCAAAGGTTACTCACTTCGACCCATCTGATTTTCGCTCCCAAATGGCGGCAGAAGTAAAGAACTTTAATCCAAAAGAATGGATTGACGAGAAATCTGTAGAGAGAATGGATAGGTTCATCCATTTTGCCTTGGCTTCGTCCACCATGGCGATCAAAGATGCCGGTTTAGATACCTTTACCTTTGATGGAAATAGGGCGGGAGTAATCATAGGTTCCGGTATCGGCGGAGCACATACACTGGAGGACTCGTATTCTAGGCTTCGTGAGAAAGGGCCAAAGTCTCTTGGGCCCTTTTCTGTGTCTAAAGTACTAATAAACACGGCAGCATGCATGGTCTCCGTTGCTTTTGGCTTAAAAGGGCCTCTATCTGCCCCATCTGTGGCTTGTTCCTCGGGGACTAATGCCATCGGTGATGCCTTTCGAATTCTCCAGAGGGGAGATGCCGACATCATGTTGGCGGGAGGTTCAGAGGCCAGCGTGAGTCCTTTGCCTTTCGCTGGTTTTTGCGCGACGCGGTCAATGTCGAGCAGGAATGATTGTGTGGAAAAGGCAAGCAGACCTTTTGACAAGAACCGTGACGGTTTTGTGATGGGAGAAGGGGCTGGTGTCGTTGTTTTAGAAAGACTTGAACACGCTCTCAGCCGGAGCGCCCGCACCTATGCCGAACTTATTGGCTACGGTAATACTGCTGACGCCTATCATTTTACAGCTCCAGAACCTGGGGGAGATGGAATGATCAGGGTCATGAGGGGGGCGCTCAAAGACGCTGGTATCGACCCGTCAACGGTGGGATATATCAATGCGCATGGCACTTCCACCGTCCTGAATGACAAGATTGAGAGTGCAGCTGTTATGAAGGTCTTTGGCGACAACGGGAAGCATCTTAAAATCAGCTCCATTAAGTCGATGATTGGCCATCTTTTGGCTGCTGCCGGGGCGGTAGAATTTGTGGCTACTGTGATGAGCATTTATACCGGCAAACTGCCCCCGACGATCAACTATGAGGAGCCTGATCCGGAATGTCCTCTTGATTACGTGACCAAAGGAGTCGAGTCGACTGACCTCGAAGTGGCTATGAGTAATTCCTTTGGCTTCGGAGGAGGTAATGCCTGTCTTGTAGTCAAAAGATACGGAAATTAAAATGAAAATTCCTAAACTTCAAATTGGAAATATCACCGCAGACATCCCGATTGTACAGGGAGGAATGGGCGTGAGAGTTTCTCTTTCCTCGCTTGCCTCTGCTGTGGCTGAGGAAGGCGGGATAGGTACTATCTCCAGCATAGGCCTGGGAGATCTGGAGGTTTCAAAGAATGAATATGAAAGGGTATCTCGGGAAGCTCTGGAAAGGGAAATTCGCAAGGCGAAAAGTATGACAAATGGCCATATCGCAGTCAATTTTATGGGAGTGCTGAGCAATGCAGACGACCTGATTATGGCTGCCGTGAGGGAAGGAATTAAGATAATCGTATACGGTGCCGGACTCCCTATTAAGCTTCCCAGCTTGGTCGAAGACAGCTCTGTAAACCTCCTGCCCATAGTCAGCTCCGCACGGGTAGCTGAATTAATTCTCCGGGTTTGGGACAAACGTTACGAAAAGACTGCCGATGCCATAATCCTTGAAGGACCCCTGGCAGGAGGACACCTTGGTTTCTCCGAAGAACAGCTCTATCAACCGGAAAAATATTCCCTTGAAAATCTCTTGCCGGAGGTTTTGGAAACAGTAAAAGCATATGAGGATAAATACGGAAAGAAAATTCCTGTTATCGCCGCTGGAGGGATCTTCAACGGAAAGGATATAGCTCGGATGCTCTCCCTTGGTGCGTCAGGAGTCCAAATGGCTACTCGTTTCGTCTGTACTGAGGAGTGCGATGTCTCCCAGGAATTTAAGCAGGCCTATCTTGACGTCAAAGAAGAGGATATTGCTATCATAAAAAGTCCTGTCGGCATGCCGGGAAGGGCCATTCAGAATAAATTCTTGAAGGATTTAGAAATTAAGGGAAAACTTAAGATCAAGTGTCCCTACAGGTGTCTTTCTGTCTGTAAAGTTAGTGAGGCGAGATACTGCATTGCTCTGGCTCTTGTAAACTCTTACTTCGGGGATGTTGACCACGGCCTCATCTTCTGTGGGAAGAATGCTTACCGTTGCGACAAAATCGTAACGGTAAAGGAACTTATCTCAGGCCTTCTCGCCGAACTCGAAGCAGCTTGAGTAGGTCCTACGACATTCTTTATTTGATCCGGCAGGATAAAGCAAAGAAATTCTGAACATTGCTTACTGTGTTTTTTATATAACACCCAAATTTGCCTACTAAATCGCCAGAATTTTTTGATTCCATGGGGGGAGCAAACAAGCCTCTTGAAAATAAATTCTTTTAAGTTAATATTTAATGGGGAGGTAGTTGATATGAGAAGAATAACTTTAATAAAAGGAGATGGGATAGGTCCGGAAGTCGTAAAGGCGACGGTAAAAGTGGTTGAAGCAGCTGGTGCTCAAATTAAATGGGAGGAAGTAGATGCTGGAGAATCAGCTATCAATGAATACGGCACTGTTCTTCCCCAGACTGTGATTGATTCTATAAAGAAAAACAAAATTGCCTTAAAAGGACCTGTGGGCACACCAATAGGTGATGGATTTCGAAGTGTTAGCGTGAGTCTAAGGAAAAAGCTGAACCTGTATGCCAACCTCAGGCCTATTAAGAGTCTCCCGGGTGTAAAGTCGATGTATAAAAATATAGATATTGTTGTTGTAAGAGAAAACACAGAGGGTCTCTATTCGGGCATCGAGCATGAGGTGGTTCCAGGAGTCGTTGAATCACTGAAGATTATAACAGAGAAAGCCTCGACAAAAATTGCGAAGTTTGCTTTTCAGTATGCCCAGAAGAAAAATCGAAAAAAGATAAGTGCGATTCATAAGGCGAATATCATGAAGCTGAGCGATGGATTGTTTCTTCAGTGTGCACGAAAAGTTGCTCAAGATTACCCTAAAATTCAGTACAATGAGTTAATAGTGGATAACACCTGTATGCAGTTGATTTTGAATCCTCATCAGTTCGATGTATTGTTGTTAGAAAACCTATACGGAGATATTGTCTCAGATCTGTGTGCAGGACTTATAGGAGGTCTTGGTGTTGCGCCCGGCGCCAACATTGGCGATGATTATGCAATTTTTGAAGCGATTCATGGGAGTGCTCCTGATATTGCTGGGAAAAATTTGGCCAATCCAATAGCTTTAATTCGTTCCAGCGTTCTTATGCTAGAGCATTTAGGAGAAAATGAGGTGGCGGCAAGAATTACACAGGCTGTCCATAAAGTTTTGGAAAAGGGAGATACGCTTACTTCTGATATAGGCGGCCATGGAAAAACAACTGAAATAACCCAAGAGATAATTGAAAATTTATAATGATTTTGCTTAATCTACTCGGAATATCATCTGGAACATCAACCAGAAGATATAATATTTTTAAAGCTACTCTTACAGTTTAAAGGAGGAGAAGTGATGCCTGATATAAAAGCTCTTACGAAGATGAAATGTGTTCCCTGTCGCGGTGGTGAGCCTACTGTCACCGATCTGGAGATTAAAGGATTCTATCCCCAGGTTTCAGAGTGGGAGATTATCGAGCGCAATAATATCAAGCGGTTAGAGAGAGTGTTTAGGTTTAAGAATTTTAGACAAGCTCTTGAGTTTACGAACAAGATAGGTGATATGGCAGAGCAAGAAGGACACCATCCAGTTATCGTGACCGAATGGGGCAGAGTCAAAGTTTCATGGTGGACGCACAAAATCAAAGGTCTTCATCAGAACGACTTTATCATGGCAGCAAAAACAGACAAGTTGTATTCCGCCTGATGAAAGTTGCACGAAAAATGAAAAAGATTTAAAATTAAGTATAAGTTATAAATTGCAAAGATTCTTCCATGAAAATAAGTTTATTTCCTTTCTATAGATTTTCAAGGAAGGGAAACAGCAAAGAATAAAAAAAGGAGGGTATAAAATGAAAGTTTTGGTTGTCTATTACTCAATGTATGGTCATATTCACCGTATGGCAGAGGCAGTAGCTGAAGGGGCTAAAGAGGCGGAAGGAGCGGAAGTCGAGATGTGCCGTGTGCCAGAAACTCTTCCTGAAGAGGTTCTCAAGATGATGGGGGCCCTCGAGGCCCAAAAAGCATTTGCCCAGGTCCCGGTGTGCACAGTAGATAAGTTGGGAGAGGCCGATGCTATTATTTTTGGCACACCGACACGTTTTGGAAATATGTGCGCGCAGATGCGACAGTTTCTGGATGCCGCGGGTAACCTCTGGGCAGAAAGTGCTCTTGTGGGTAAGGTGGGAAGTGTGTTTACGAGCAGTAACACCCAGCATGGAGGACAGGAATCGACCATCATCTCCTTCCATTTCACTCTTTTACATCTGGGGATGGTTATCGTGGGGCTGCCTTATTCTTTCCAGGGACAGATGCGAATGGATGAAATAACTGGGGGCTCTCCCTATGGAGCATCAACGATCGCTGGAGGTCAAGGTGAGCGTATGCCGAGCGAGAATGAATTAGCGGCAGCACGATTTCAGGGAAAGCATGTGGCAATGATTGCCTCTAAATTGGCAAAATAGATATAAATACTATAACATTTTCCTTGACGAATTTTGGGTAGGTTTTTTTTGAACTCGAGGTTCTGAAAGGGAAAAAAAGAGTTAATAGAATGATATTAAAATAATATATGGAGGATAAGATGTGTGAAGACGATATTTTTTGTGGAGTTAACGAAGCTAAATCAGCCAATGTGGATGAGATGACTGATTTAGAAAAAAAGCACACTCCAGTTATTGAATCTCCAAAAAAGGTAAAAAAAGGAGAGCCTTTTGAGGTTCAGGTTGAAGTTGGAAAGCACATGAAACATCCGAACGAGAATGCTCATTACATCGAATGGATAGAGCTTTACTCAGGAGAAACTTTTCTGGCAAGAGTTGATTTTGTGCCCAGATTGACAGAGCCAAAAGTAAAATTTGTTGTGGCTCTGGATCATGCCCATCCATTAATTGTTAAGGAAAGATGTAATCTCCATGGATTGTGGCAAAGCTTCCCGGTTGAAATTGAAGTTGAAGAGTAAAAACTGGAAGATTAGCTTTCTTGTTAACTGTTCACAGATTTTAATTTAATCTATGATAATTCAATAAAGGAGGAGGTCTATGAAAAAAACAAAAGGGATCTTCATTTTTTTGGCGATGATTGCTCTATTCAAGCCGGTTATTTTTTCACATTGTGAGATTCCATGTGGAGTTTACGATGATGAGATGAGATTCACCATGCTCGAAGAGCACATCACAACCATCGAAAAAGCCATGAAGGAAATTGCTAATCTCTCCGGACAGCAGCCGCCTAACTTTAATCAAATCGTCCGTTGGGTCACAAACAAGGAAAAACATGCCGAAGATATCCAACATATCGTAAGCCAGTATTTTCTCACACAACGAGTGAAGCTGGTTGAAAAAGAAGATGATAAAGCCCATGAAATCCGTACAGAACATCTGTCATTATGCCACGAGATTCTTGTCTATGCTATGAAGACTAAGCAGACCACCGATCTCTCAAATGTCGAGAAACTGAAGGCTGCTGTAAAAGCTTTCAAAGACTCCTACTTTAAAGCCAAAACAAAAAAGTAAAAAATTAAATCAAATTAATATTTATTACTATTAAACTTTAATATTTAATAAGGAGAGGATAAATGGCCACAATCAGTCAACAAGTTAAAGACGCAATCAAAGGAGCCATCCTGCTCGAAGTCAACGGCCGCAAATTTTTTAATCATGCGGCAGATGTTACTAAACATGAGAGTGGCAAGAAGATGTTCCGGTTTCTGGCCGAAGAAGAAGTGAAACACTTGAAAACCTTTACTGAGCTTTTTGGTCAGATTCTCGGAAGCAAAGATTGGAGAAAGCATCTCAGCAGTCATGAATTGGAGGGAGAAGCGCCTCTGGTCGAAAAATTGAAAGAACGGATGAAAAGAGAAGAGGGGAAAGGAGAAACCGAGGCTATAAGTATAGGCATGCAGCTTGAAATGGATGCTATCAACTTTTTCTTTGAACTTCATTTTAATCTCCTTTTTTTAATTTTCATTCTCTTATATATATATACGCATAAAATGGCCAAAAGGTTTACTTTTCCTACAAGATTTCTAGTATTAGTCGATTATTGATAGTAATATCTATATTCTCAGAGGGAATGCAATAAAAAAGAGGGACGAATAAAGAAAATCAAGAATGTTCGAAATAAAAGATTGGAATGAGATGATTTGACTTCATTTTTTTCCTTTAATATACATTGTAAAAAAGATAGAAGAAGAATATTGAACAAAAAAAGGGAAAATTCGTAATTTGAAACAGAGGCTGTTACGAACTAAACAAAATGAAGGAAAAGATTAAGACAAAGAAATGAAAAGCACAAAATCCATGAAGCACAAGAAGGAAATAGCGTTTGGCCTTGTCATTATTTTATGGATCATAACAGCTTGGTTACTTTACCCCCTGATAATCCTGGATTCTGTAGATATGGAAAATGCGAAGGAGTATCTCTACAGGTCTGCTATAGGAATCACCATCATGATCATTTTATTTGGAAAAACCATACTGGATCTCTTTTTTCCTCAGGTAACCTTCAA
>DRHQ01000103.1 GCA_011049545.1 Candidatus Aminicenantota bacterium
TTCTGTAACATTATTTAAGTCAAAAGTCAATAAAAATCCCAAAAAAATCAAGATATATAACGCATAATTAGTGATTCGGGCTTTTTTGACCCTTTGGGAGGAAAAGTTCCCTGAAAATTTATACCCCTGGAAAACAAGGCTCTGAGAGTGCCATAGATCGACGAACTCAAGTCTTTGAATATCTAAGCCTTCGCCTTTCAAGCCTGTTAATATGAATATTCGCCCGAATTCCATTAGTTGACATAATTGTGCTTATGCGACTCATTAAATAACCTCATAAGATTTCTAAATCATCCTCTCCCATTCCATGCCTTTTAAAATATCCAATAGTATTTTCTGTGCCACCTTTTCTATCTGGAACAACAAGAGCAATAAGGTGGTCAGATTCATAGGCAATTTGTCTGTTCCTCTCATACATAGCTTCTCTGATTTCTTCTTGAGTATATTTTTTGCCTTCACGTAATTTTGGATAAAATATAGTAATTGGTATGCCCAATTCTCTTGCAAAATCTTCGGCAAACTTATCTGCTCCTAAGTAGCATCCTCCCGATATAATCATTGAGGGTTTTAACTCTAAGATTTTCTTTTTAATAAGTTCTCCATCTTCAAAAGAATGTCTTCGCCTTGAACCGACTATACCGAGTTTCATTTATACCTCCTAGTTGACTCGTAGTTATGCGACACTGAAATAAGGAACTCCCCCTGGTAATATTTTCCACATTTCTCTTGGCATTGTATATTTGACATACTCAGAAGCAATGCCAAGAACAACTAACTGTTCCATAGTTGCATGAAGTCCTGTCCATTGTGTACCATCTTCTCGATTACAAGCATTAAGAAACGACCATCCACCACCACCATTTTTCTGGAAATTTTTGGGCAGTTGTTTCAGCATTGAATATATGTCTTTTTTGTGTTTTTTAATTGCAACTGGATTCAATCCAAATTTATTCACAAGCCCCTCAACCACAATAGAATTCTTTCGATTCTCTTCGTTATCTTCCTCAAAAAGACAATCCATAAAAATCTTGTTAACATTCTTACTTGTTAATTCCATCTTAACCTCCTAGTTGACATATTCTTATGCGATTCAAAATTAATCAGTCAAATCAAAATAGCAGTTGCCACATAAATAACCCTCACCATGAATTTCACTATCCAACCAATCTCGAAACTGCTCCTTTATTTTTTTGGGTGCTTTTGACAGTTTCCTCATTTGCCCCATTGTCCAGCTTGTAGGTTCCTCAGCTACAGGAAAATCCTCTTTACATCTACAACAAAAAGGTGTTATTTCGTTCATTTCTTCTCCTCCAATTTTTCAAATTCTTCCTCCCAAAACTTAGGTTCCCACTTTGGGTTATATTTTCCACACCAAATGCAATAATGTATCCCAGGCTGACCCATTCCTCCAGCCCAACCAGTATTCCTGCCAAAATAATGTCGTTTTCTTTGAGGCAAACATGGGCCATAAAATTCTTTTTTACTTTGTTTAGTTGACATAATCGGCCTTATGCGGCACAGTCCTCTCGGGGGAAGAGAATCTGGCTTAAGGCATTTAGATAATAGCTAAGGACTGAAGAAGAGGCTATTGCTCACCCCTTCTTTGGTTTATTCTCGTTTCCACCGTTCATCATCTTGACGGTTTTCACGAAGTCTGTCAGCAACTCAGGTTGTTCCCAGTAATTCGGAATGAGCTTCTTTTGGAAGTTGACGAATGACCGTGCACCCTCTGACCTAAAATAGTGTCTTAGGGCCTGCAATCCGGTGTAGATGGCATTCCTAATAATCGGATTCAACTCCTTCATCTGCTCGTCTGAAAGGTGTCTGTGATGAAAGACCTCCATGGCATTTCGCACCACCATCGCAAGAAATATCGCATTCTCTTGCGAATTTTTTGATGACTTGAGTATTTGAGTCGGCTTTGTCATATCTCCCTCTCACTTCGGAAATGTTTTATATTTCTTATATTATCAATTTGATAAGCTGGTCAAAGATCTCTTTGTTTGTTATCGAACCTTTGATCCATTTTTTCATAAGTCCCTCAAACGCATGCTTGTGATTTTTGAGTGCTGGTTTGAGAATCTCCAATCCCATTTCAAATGTTAGCTTTGCGACTGCATTCTCGGCCGTCAAATCAATTTGTTTTTTGTCTTTCATTATTTATTACCTCCTATGAAAAACAAAAGAGATAGAGATAAAATTAAATATATTGATCCTAAAGCTAAAACCTTGGCTTTCATTTATTCCTCCTTTTTGTGTCCATAAAAAGCTAGAAAATTTGCAGTTTTTATTTTTTGATTAACTTCGTTCTCTTCTCTTTACCGCCGATTAGTTGATATCTCTTGACTTCTCCCCTTGTAAGAACGTCAGCTGTCTGGGCCACTTCTGTTCTTTCATCTAAGGCCAAAATTACTCCATCACGTCTAGTTACATCAATATCCAGATCCCCCTTCAATCGATAAGTTGCATCAAGACTTCCATCACAGATTTGTCCTCCGATTGTATAATTTCCAATTCCAGGATTACCAGCCCAGATTCTAATATAGGGATATCCCTCTTTTTGAAGCTTTTTCCTTAATCTGTATTCTCTTGACTTGATGAGAGCGACCCTTTCATCTTGAGTCAATCCTTCCATTATTTCCATATCCCTATATTGATTCTGCAGATCATCCCAAAAGATCTCTCGGCATCCGTTTCGAGTGGAAGCTCTGAATTTTGTGAGCATCTGCTCAAATAGTAAATCCCTTCTCACTTAACCTCCTTCTTGTTTTTCGGAGCTAACAATAATTTTAAACTCTCAGTAGCTTTTCTTGAGCGCTCCTTCTCATCGGCTCTCTCTTCGGCCTCTGTGCACATTTTTATTGTCGCTTCTATATTTTCTGGAATTTGTTTGCCTTGTTTATCCTGTCCCATCAAAAGCCGGAAAACACTAAATGATTCTGCTATCCAGTACACGAAATCTTGAGCCTCTCTGGACTTTTGATAATGATCAGATAGTAAAACATCCCTGAATTCGAGAAGATTAACGAGACTATGCAAAAGGCTCCTGGCTTTGTCGGCAAGCGTTGAAAGATGATGCTCGAACTGCTGGCGCCGTTCCTTTTCATCAAGCTTCCTTTTCTCCTCTCGAGCTTTCTCCTCGTCACCATGCTCTTCTTCATGCATCTCAGCTTCCATCCTATATTTGCCTGTGATGGAGCCTTCCTCAGTATGCTCCTTTGTTCTGCTCTTAACGATCTTCTTGGCTACCTTTCGCTGGGTCTGCTTGCTCGCGCTACTCATCTTTACGGCCTCAACAAAATCTTTAGCTGCTCTAGGAGAAGGCATGGAATCGATAGCTTCTTTATCGAGGTTCTTTTCTTCAATCATTTTTAGTCTGAGTAAAGCATCGCTAACCCAATCCATTTTCCAATTTTCTCCTAGAAATCTTGTGATTACCCTGACTCCTATGCTGCTTGATTTATCAAGCACTCTCTTTTGTCCAAAAGGACTTGGATCCAATTCTCTTACAATTTCTTGATGTTCAAATAAAAATTCCCTTGTGACTTTTACTGTTTCAGTGATGATGGCCGGATTCAATTCCCATTGTTCCATATTCTCGTTGGCCATGATTCGTATCATAGTTGCATCATCCAGGTCTTTCACGGGAATGTCGACGATAAAATCGGGGGCACAATCCCTTTGAAGAACCACAAGCCTGTGATGGCCATAGGCAATCTGAATTTTCCCATTGCTTTTTCTGGCCAGGATATTATTCCAGAATCCGGTTTGATTGATGGATCTGGCCAGGCTCTCAACTTTTTCCTTGTTGATAGGGTAATTCTCGATGTCTCTGAATGGATTAGGTTGTAAGTCTTTGATTTTTATTTTCATTCTTTTTTCCTCCTTTTGTTGATAATTTTTCTTTATAGCCAATCATAGAAATACCATGATGCTTTTCCTCCAAATCGCTCGACCAACCATATGCACAAATTGTATACCTGTAACCATTATCCTCAAACATTAGGCAGGACTCTTTTGGATAACCTCCGCCAATAGCAACGTTACCCAGCTCCCAAGCAATCAGAAATTGGGCTACTTCCTTATTGTCCATAAGACCCTCATCTGGTGGCTGGAAACTTTCTAAAGCACCCTCTTCCCACCAATCCCTAAAACACTTTTCATCACCCGCAGGCGAGTTATCAAACTGTTCCCACCATTCTCTCTCCTGCTTATCCTTGTTTCGCAGCCCCTCTTCCTTCGCCTTTCTGAATACTTTTTCAATGACCGAAGGAACAACAACCTCACCTACTGCATCTAAGTCAATTTTCATTCTTACTCACCTCCTTGATTGATTTTTTTAGGCGGCAACTGAGGAACGGTGCCAAACCTCAGTAAAACGGCAAAAAGTGTTACCTCTGATGATGGGAACCAAAAAAGGTAGGACATCGTTTTTTTTATTTGTCGCCTCATTTATTTCGAAATAACATAACTTAATTAAGAAGTCAATAAAAATCCCAAAATCCCAAAATAATCAAGATATATCACTTATAATTAGTGATTCGAGAAGTAAGTTGACATAATACCGATTCTGCGACACAGTCTTCTCGGGGAAAAAAACTAGTTTTAAATTCACTCAGCTATCCCTTTCAATTTCGGGAAGCCAGGGTCCCGGGATACTTGGCTTCCACTCAGGCCTCCTATTAACTCTCAAAAAGTGAATCCCCTTAAATTCTATTCTTTAAGGATCGTAGGATATAGTCGATTTATAAAAGCTATCGGCCCAGAATAAGGAAGTATTTTTTCTATTAAAAACGAATCTAAGAGACCTAAAGCTACACCTGGGATTGGATTTCCTGCTAATAGTTGACTAATACCTGTACATAATAAGAATCGAATTGCTTTACTTTTCTTTCCATATAGAAGGGAGGATAATTTAGGTTGAATACTATTTAATCTTTTCGATATCTCTTTATCTGATGAAGACGCTATTGAAGGAAGCCATTCTCTAAATTCTCTGCATTCTTTGGTTGAGCGGATTTTTAGCAAATTTTCAACATTCACTTTTGTTGTTATCTCTGCAGAAGTAATATCAGGAAATTCTTTAATCGAAATAATTCGCTGCATTTGATAATCTTTGTGAAATTCTAATGACAAAAATGTCGCTAAAAACCGAAGCTTCTCGTGTAAAAAAGGAAGATCATCTCTCATAAAACCTGATATTGCCTGATAGACGTTCATTTCTTCAATTCTTTGGTTAAGACCACCGAGAGAGAGTAATGCTTTTTGAACAACCTTGTGTACCTTTTCTTTATCGAGGTTAAAAATATTACCAATATTTGTTTCTGAGCGGAAATCATCATCGTCGATTTGATGAATTTTAACAAAAAATTCTTTGGAGTTTGGATCAACTCCATAATGGTCTCTTAGTGTTTTTTTAATCAATAATTTGATTGTTGAAGAATTAGAAACCAAATCATTTTTTAGTTGACCGAGTGTTTGTATACCTGCATTTTCAGGTTTTGTTATATTAGCTGCAACAACTGCTTCTTTTACCTTGAGTCCCTGACTTGATGAAAGACCTTTAATATTGTCCAGGTTTTTCAGGCAGCTAATGAAATATGTATTATAGCCATGAGCACGAATAGTTGAGAACGAGTAAGAACCTAAAGGAAGAATTCCTTTTTTAACTCTAGATTCTATAGCTGTTTGTCCTGTTTGTCCTGTTGTATTTGCATCACAATAAATTTTCAATGCTCCACTATTTAATAGCTCTATAAGTCCATCAAAGCCGAACAATTCAACTAAATATGGAATTTCTTTTAAACGGATTGACTGTAAAATATATGAATCAAAAAGGATAAGGCGCCGAAGCAAAGCACCATAGTCAACTTGAACGGTATCACTTTGGTGTATGAATTTTGCACAAGGTGCAATTAATTTTTTTTGGATCTCCATTTTGCCTCCAATTTAGCTTTTTCCTCTTCATGAATTTTTCTTTTTTTTTTCATAGGATTTAGATTCCTATACTTTTTTATTCTTCCGTTAATTTCTTAAGAAAATCTTTTACTCCAGTTACTTGAAATTTAACAGCATTTAGTAGATTATTTAAACCCTCAACCTTAGGAAAAGCCCATTGACTAATGCCATCTGGCTCTGCCATTGTGCTCTTAACTAGATCCAAAACAGTCGAAGTTTCCCATAAAGTTTCAAGGCTAAAATTAACCATTATAGTTTCTTTCTTTTTCTTTTCATATATCCTCAAATGGTTACCTTTATAGATTGAAAAATAGACAGCATCAATTCTCACGTCCGCAAAACCCTTTAAGGCATAAGGAACTTCTGTAATTCGCCATTTTAAGACATTATCTTGGGTTAATTCAGTTAGTTTCGCAATAATCTCAATCCATTTATCTTTTGCTTTTTCCATTTTACCTTTCCCATTTAGAGTCTTCTTGTAATTCTTTTATTTCCTCACTGATTTTTAATATGCTTATATAGATATCCCTTATATTATCTTTTGTCCTATAATCATATGAATTCTGATCTATTTTTTTTATTAAATCTTTTATGGCTTTTTTTATGGAGCCTGACAATTTTCCTTTTAGTGATTTAAGTACAACTTCACATGTTACGACTGCTTCATCAATAGAATTAATTGAACTTTCGTAATCATTCAAATAGCTTGATATACTCGATGCAATATCTTGCAATCTTTTGCTTAAACCTGGAACTCGTATTTTAAAAATATAAAAACTTTTAATTTTCCTTATGAAAAAGAATATTAATATTGATAAAATTAAACCTAATATAGATGCAATAGTCCCAAAATCAGTAAAGGTAATGTTTTTTAGCATCGGGAAAATCTTTTATCTTTAAGATGAGGATCAGGCATCTTTCTCGCCCATATTCTTTTCTTTGGGATTTGCTTTGTAGTAATCATTGAAAATTGTAGTTGACATAATAGCTGTTATGCGGCAGAAATTTCCCCTGGTTCAATCGCTCCTTCCCGGATCCATGCTACACTCAAGTTGCTCGTTGAGTTTTCGCATATCGACTCTGATGTTGCGTCCGATCCGCGATGCCGGGATCACGCCAACCCTCATAAATCATCTCGTTATATGACCATGCAACCTGTTCAGCCATATTTGCCCCTTGAAAGTTCCTGGAGGGAGCATTCTTTTATGTTGTCCCCAATCTTTTTACCTTGCAACTTATCTAACTCCGCCCGTGTCACTCCTTTTATCACAAGCCCTTCAGGAATGTCAGTACACTGTTCCTTTGGGTTCCTGAGAGCTTCACCGTTTCGAGTAAACAAAGGCATATGTAGCTCAGTTAGATACTTCAGCAAGGCCCCCATACAAAAGAATTGTAAATCATACATATCATGGTCAAACCTACCCAACTCATTCTTGTGGTTGTCGATATCCAAAAACAACAGCCGAGGTTGTCCAGGACAATGCTTCTGAGCCGACCTTATCAGGTCAATTAGTTTCTCGGCAGACTCCTTGAACATCTCATCCTTGTAAACTACATGATAAATACAAACACCTGTTCCTTTCTTCATTTTAATATCTCCTTAAATTAAATTTCATTGTGATCAATAAGCCTTCGGACGGTTATCTCATGAAGTGAGAGATATCGGCTTGCCTCGCGGACGCTTATCCAACGTTTTTCCATTACGACTTCTCTTTTTCCGGTTTTTCAGGCGACAGCTGAGGAACGGTGCCAAACCTCAGCAGCAATTTTGCATTTTGATGGAAATCAAAATGGTAGGACATCGTTTTTTTTATTCGCCGCCTCATTTTATATTAATCATCATCTGCTAAATCTATTCTGAATTTAGCCCAAACTAGCATATGATCCGAGATTCTAAATCCATCATCTTCAGACAAGTAATAATCTATCCAAAAAGCATAAACCCCACAAGAATCAGAATACTCTGTAGTGTAATTACCCTGGAAAATTATGTTATCGTAGGATCTGCCACCCCTTGTGTTTGTTTCTTCTTTAATTGTGAATACGATATTCGGTATAAGCGCTATTGAGTCCATAGTAATGTAGCTGCCAGCAGTAACCCCTGGTGCTCTAGCGTTTAAATCTCCAAGCAGAATAATATCGTCTTCATCTATGGTTTTGTTCTGCAAGTCCTCATATGCCACTTTCATTGCTGGTATCTCTACATCAACATCATCGGGATCTGTGTGTATGGTCATTAAATAAAAGTCAAAATTCCCAGCTTTAAACATTGCATAAAAAGGTTCTCTAGAAAACTCATCATTTGGTTCAATTCCATATCCAGTGGTGTTATCAATGAAGTCAACCACATCATCATCATAGACAAACAAATATTGTTCTTTTCTAGTTCTTCCTACTCGTTCACTCGAAACTACTTTATAATTTTCGCCATTCGCATTAATCTTAGAAATAAGCTCTGCTGGTAATGCCAGGCTCACATCTTGGACTTCCTGAATTGCGATGATGTCATATTTTTTTAGAACGCTAACTATGACATCTATTCGAGCTGAGTCATTCAATTTTGTTTGGCCAAAGTTTTTCAGATTCCAGGTTGCTATGGTTATCTCTTCTTCATTATTAGGCAGAATTGTTTCTGCCGGTTCAGTTGTTTTTTTGCAACTCGGAATTAATAAGAATAAAAAAATAATTGTGAAAGCAAGATATTTTTTCATTTTCCCCTCCTTTTATTTAAGATCATTTCTTTTTGGGAAACGTCCACAAGTGCGTATCTTTAGGAAGCCCAGCTTCAATTGCCCTCTTTTTCAGCTCCTTAGCCTCCTCGTACGTTAGATTGGCACCTATAACAACAGAATAGTTTGGATTATCATCATATGGGGCGTACACCTCGGCCTCAAAATCTTCTCCTCTTTGATCAATCTGATGAGCCTGATTTCTAGCATCTTCCAACTCCGGGTGAGAACCTACTATTACGAACCATACTCTTTTAAAACTCGAACCAGTTAATCCCCGCCAGATTTGCTGCATCGAACTCTCTTTTGGTAAAGAAAACGTTTTTATCTCTTCTTCCTGAGGTGGCAGTGCATAAACTGAAGGAATGAAGGAGAAAGAAGCAGCAGACGTTTCGGCGGTTTGAGGGGGTGCCTTAAGAATTGGAACCTGCCCGGCGTTTATCATGGCAGTAATCAGCGCGGGAGCAACTATACCCAACTCAAAAATTTTTATTGGGCTATTTTCACCCTTGTGAAGGAAAGCCACAAAACCACCCAAAGAAAACAGAATTACAATTCGGATGACATACGCAAGAGATGCGAGTAATGTAATCTTAACAAAAACAACATTAAGGTCAACAATCAACAAATTCATTATGACAGGAGTAAGGGCTCCTAAACCACCTATCATAATTTTTTTTCGAGTATTCATGAAAAACACCTCCTTTTTTTAGGCGACGGCTGAGGAACGGTGCCAAACCTCAGCCAAATACGACAAAAAGTGTTTACCTTAGATGATGGGAACCAAAAAAGGTGGGACATCGTTTTTTTTATTTGTCGCCTCATTTATTTCCAAATAACATAACTTAATTAAGAAGTCAATAAAAATCCCAAAAAAAATCAAGATATATCACTTATAATTAGTGATTCGAGCTTTAACGCACGAATTAACACGACTTTTTTAGTAGGGATTGGAGACTTTCGTAAACGCACGAATTAATACGACTTTTTTAGTAGGGATTGGAGACTTTCATAAATGCACGAATTAATACGACTTTTTTAGTAGGGATTGGAGACTTTCATAAATGCACGAATTAATACGACTTTTTTAGTAGGGATTGGAGACTTTCGCAAACGCACGAATTAATACGACTTTTTTAGTAGGGATTGGAGACTTTCATAAACGCACCAATTAATACGACTTTTTTAGTAGGGATTGGAGACTTTGACTTTCCTGTAAAAGGTAGGATGAACATTCTAATGGAGTGATCCAGCGTTTGTGCAATATTTATTTTTCTGATTTGTATTTTTTATTGCAAACTGGCCGATATTTAGCAATAAGTTCAGCCACCATAGTCTTTCTTTCTTCTTCAATAGAGCCACGCATTATGTATATTGCAATAAATACACCCTCCTCTGACTCCGCTTCTTTTACCCACTTACAAATTTCGTGAGATTTTAATAAACCTCGTTCTACAAAATTCCTTGTTTGACCGAAATAAATAGGCTTAAGAGGTATAGGACTAATAGATAAATCAGGTTTTAGAATTACATATAGACCTGCTACTTTAGGGGGTTCCCACTTAGCAATCCGTATTGGTTTGTTAAATTCATGTTCATCAAAAATAATATTCATTTTAAGCCCTCTTTTAAAATTTATTCCAAATAGACTAACTGCCTTCCTCTCCCTTATTCGTATGAGAATAGACTAAGCTTTGTGCTAATTTTAAAGATTTTTATTTGCCTCGGTTTTTATTCTTACGAAGCGATCAACCGCTTATACTTTAATTAAACTACTTGTTCAAATTTTCAGCTTATGGCCCCCATGTACACCTTCGAGGATGTCGTGCGGTTAATGTCAAAGTACCAGTTTGATTTGTTAGTATTATCCCCTCTTTAGAGTTTATTAAGCGATAATCAATTATTGCATGACCAATGGCATCAATAGTGTCTTGTGGATCTGGTTGTTCTATAGGGTCTGCTACTTTGATTACATAGTAATATTTTAAAGTAAAATCCACATCTATAACTCCTCGTTGTTTTTCTTTCCTCCAGAATCTGGCTAGGCTATCTTTTCCCTTTAACCTTTCGCCTTGAGGTGTAGCAAGAATAGTATTATCACCCAGTAGATCGGCTATCTTGTCAAATCTAGGCATAGGCTCTTCAAATTCTTTTTTAAGTTCTACGAAAAGTCTTTCTTTAATATATTTCTCAAATTCTCCTTCATAATATTCGATTTGGACCATGACTTCAGGGGTATCGTTCGCTTTTTCTTTTATGGCTATTTCGCCCTGAGCTTGGTAACTAAAAGTAAAACAAAGCAGAATGACTAAAGCAATGGTCTTGGTAAATTGAAAAAGCAATTTTTTTTGAATAAACATCTTAAACCTCCTTTATTTAAAATTTAAAAAAATATTTTTCTCAATTCTTTTCTTTTTTTGTTCAATTAAAATTGTACCTCCGATATTATTTATATATCGCCGTACTTTCTTAATTTTTCTTGATACTTTTTCTTTTCTTTTTTTACAATTTCCTTGAAGCGAGGGTCATCACGAAGATTATCATAAAAATAATTCTTAATTAAAACATGGTATGAATAAGGATATGTTTGTAACTTGTAGAATCCCTTATCGATCACTTCTTGGATATTTTCAATCGCTTCATCTTTCATTCCTAAAATCGAATAAACGCTTGATATTAGATGAGTAAAATAATAAGTATCTAAGTCTTTGATGATCATAAGAGCTTTTTCTTTCTCTCCTTCGACCGCAAATATATAAGCACGGATATATTGGATATCAAGTTTATCTGGTTCAAGCTTTTCTAATCGGGCTATTTCTTCTTTAGCCTCATCATACTTTTTCATCATGATAAGTTGTCTTGCATAAAAAATATGGAAATTAGTATCGCCGGGCTCAAATTCTAATGCCTCCTTTAGAAGCTTAGTTGCTCTTTCATATTCCCCAATTTTCCTATAACTTTGGGCGCAGACACTCCAATATTCTTTATATGTAGGATCAATCTCTATGGCTCTGGAGTAAAATTCAATAGCTTTGCGATATAAACCAATGTCCTCAAAAAAACCAGCGACATAATAATTTACTTCTGGGTTGGTTGGTTCCAATTCAAGGGCACTTTTATAATACTTAAAAGCTTCGTCCCAATCTCCTTTATAAAAGCAAGCCCATCCTAAGCCCACATTTGCTTCTGCTAAGTCTTGATTTATTTGATAAGCTTTCATATAATTTTTCACCATTAATTCAAAATCCGTCCATTTATCTTCATTGACAAAACGTGCTTGGTAGATATTACCGAGACCCCAGTAAGCTAAAGCAAAATCCTCTTCTATTTCAATAGCTTTTCCATAATTCTGCACCGCAGCTTCAAAATCTTTTGGTCGTTTAGAATCTTGATATTGTCTATCAAAATGCTTTCCTTTCATATAGTATTTGTACGCTTCGGTATTTTTTGGCTCTCTTTGCTTCAATACTTTTAACCTCTCTTCGATGAACGGCATACCCAATGCATCTGCTATATCTTGGGATAATTTGTCCTGAACTTCAAAAACATTCTCAAACTTTTCGTCGTAGTCAAATGATTTGATGACAAAATCTTGATTTGTATTTACGAGCTGAGCTGTGATGTGAATTTCCTCCTTTTCTTTTTTGAGATAAGGCACCAAGATTGTTGTAATATCCAGCTCCTTTCCGATTTCTTTGTTACTTTTAACTTTATCTTTATAGCGACTCATCGTGCGGTAAGGGATTACTTTCAATCCCTCGCAGCTAGAGAGTTTTATGATAACGGCCATGGTCATCTCTTCACAAAAAGGTCCTTGATCTTTATTCTGGCTTGTATCTTCAAAAGGAAGCACTGCAATGGAATTTTTCCATTTCATTCCCCCAGTTTCCAGAATTCGGTCTAAAAATAAATATCCAAGGACAATGATCGCAATAACAAGGAGGCTTCCTGGCAATAAGAAAGTTAGAAATGATTTTCCTTGGATTCCTATTCTAGATTTTCTCTTGGGAATAACCTTATCTTTGGTGGAAATTTCTTTCTCTATCTTGTTTAGATCAGAAAAGAGTTCCTCTGATTCTTGATATCTCTTCTCTTTATCCTTCTCCATGCATTTCAGTATCAGGCGGCTGAGATCTATAGGAATTTGTGTGTTGAACTCTCTGGGGTCGGGCGGTGTCTCGGTTTTGTGCATCAAGGCTATACTTAAAGATGTATCTCCCTTGAAAGGTACTCTTCCGGTTACCATTTCAAAAATAATGATTCCCAATGAATAAATATCAGAACGCGGATCTGCCTCTTTCCCTTCCGCCTGTTCTGGAGATATGTACTCGGGTGTCCCGATCATATCTCCTGTAGCAGTTATGCCTTTCGTCTTAAGGCAGGAGGCTATTCCAAAATCCATAATTCGAGCATTTCCTTCTTTATCTATCATGATATTCCGGGGCTTTAAATCTCGGTGTATAACCTCTAAACGGTGCGCTTCAGCTAGCCCTTCGCAGATCTGTTTGGCTATGGAAATGGCTTTCCTAGGATTTAATTGCCCCATCATTCTAATAATATTCTTTAAATCATCGCCAAGCACATATTCCATGGTGATGTATAGAATTTCTTCTTCTTCATTGAGATCATACATCCGGCATACATTCTTATGGGTAATCTTGCGAGCAAATTTTAGTTCGTTTCTAAAGCGCTCAATTATGTTCTCATCAGTAGCAATTGCAGGCTTAATGAGTTTTAAAGCTATCTCTTCATTTATTTTTTTGTCTAATACTCTGTAGACATTCCCCATGCCACCTTTCCCTAGCTCTTCGATGATTTCGTACCTGCTAGCCAGAGTACTTCCTCGGTTTAATTCTTTTATAGGTGTTTGCTCAGTCATCATACTTAACATTCATTCTCTCCTTATATTATTTAAGATAAAAAGTCAATAAAAATCAAAAAAAACCCATATATGTGATTTCCTGTCGATTGCTGTGTAAGGGAACAGAATCGATTTAAAAAAATTTTTAGATTATTCTAGAGCTTTGACTGCCCTTTCCTTCCTATCCCTGTTCGTATGAGCATAAATCAGAGTTGTGGTTGTCTTGCTATGACCAAGAAGCTCGCTAATCGTAATGAAATCTATTCCTTTCTCAACAAGTTTTGTTGTGAAGTGATGGCGCAGGAGATGAAAATGGAAATCGATTCCAGTTCTTTTTCTTATCTGTCCGACTGTCCGTTTGAACAAACTGGCTTGATGACGGTTTGGAATATCAAATATCCATTCGGTGTTTTTCGGCTGTTTTATTATTATCGCTTTTGCCCTTGAATTCAACGGCATACGTCTGTTCTTATCGCCCTTCCCATTCACTGAAATTTCGTTACCTCTGAAATCCTTCCATTTTAGATTCAGGATTTCCGACTTTCTTAACCCAGTGTTCACAGCCAACATGCAGATGTCGTGGAATGATTTTTGAAGGGGAGATCGGTATTCCTGGCTTATCTCCTCAGCAGCATATATTATTTTTTTCGCTTGAGCTTCCGTGAGAGGATTTACGGTTGGATTTTCTTTGTAGAATTTAATCTTCTTCAACGGATTCGACTTATTATAAGCTTCCCAGTCTATAGCTTTATAAAACAGCCCTCTCAGAATCTGCAGGTACCGGTTTATAGTGGCTTTTGAGAGGCCGTCGTTGTTCAGCTTTGTTCTTAGCTGTTCTATATGATAAGGCGTTATTTCGTCCAGTTGGATGATCCCTAGATCCTGAAAGAAATCCTGGATCTTGCTGAGCCTCTGCTGTTCCCGGTCCGCTGAGGCCGGTTTTGAGGACCAAGCCCAATCGAGATATTTTTTGCAAAACTCTGAAAACTTGACTTTCCTGCCTTCACATTCGGCCAAGAGTTCCTCTCTCTGTTCACTGAACCTGAGTAGGGCTACGGGCTTATTTATAGTATTGAGGGATCGGCGAATCCGTTTTCCCTTGATACGGACATCGATCCAGTAATATTTTCCTCGTTTAATTATTCCCATGATTGAAATCGTGACTTAGTATAGTCCCTCCTTTTTCAAATCCTTTTTTATTTCCCTGAAGATTTTCTTTATCCCCTCCGGGATCTGCTCCTCGCCCGCTTTTATCCTTTCTATATAATTGTCGAATTTCTCACGGATGGATTGTGGCTTTTTTCCCGTCGCCAGACTTTCCGCTATCTCCTTGAATAGCTTCGGAACCCCGAACTCCACATAGGCATAGGTGCTATCGAAATCATCGTCGTAATCCCTTATGTAATTGGGGTGCTTCTTTAGTTTGTAAGTAATGATGCACCCTGGGCAGGGACAGTCCATGCCTTCCTTGTATTTCCAATGTGAAGCGTCCCAATGGCGCCTGTTTCCTCCGCCGTTGCGAGTGTAAAGGATAATCCTCGTCCCGTCCTCATTCAGATAAATGTCCCTGAACCTCCCGCTGTCCCATATTTTGTCAGGCTGGTTCAAATCCAGAATGAAAAGCAATGCAGGTGCTATTTCATTCGTTCCGAAGAGCATGTTGTATAAGCTCATTTGAATATCTGTTTTTTAGTAATAATGTAAGTTAATCCTAAAAATTCTCCGCCACAATTTTTACAAATAAAAGATAAATTTGTTATTGTTTCTTTTCCTTTAATTTCAATCTTTATATCCTCTTTTATATCTGTGCTATTACAATTTGGACATTCTTTGGGAGAAAAGACGATACAATTTCTGCACATCTTATCTAATTCTTTTTTTTCTGGACATATCGGAATTTCTTCTTTAGTCTTTGAATGATGGCCTGGTGTGGGCGTATTTATTTCTATATGACATCCTTCATTTCCAAAATTTCTACAGATATCCATTAAACTTTTCATCTTTACTCAATCCTTTCTTATTGCTGGCCTCCCTTTGGCCGACTTGAGCTGGATACAATAGAAGTCCTTGTCCTGCTTATTATCCTCGTCCTTCTCGAACGGGAAATGCCGCATGTTGCACTTCTTGATTATTTCTTGGATGCCGTAGGCTCGGAAGAAAGACTTGCTATTCACGCTAAAGGTCTCGCGGTGTTTGTACCAGATGATCGAATAGCTGCCTGGACAGGAGTCTTTCCAGAACCAGAGTCCGATCTTTCTGGCCTCTTTGTCGAAATAAAAGGCAACATGCTTGAACCCATCGCCTATCATCTTCTTCACATAGCGATTAAATGATATACCTCCTTTGTTGACGGTCACATACGGCGTGGAAAACATTTCACCTCGTCCACCACGCTCCGGTATGTATTTCTCATATGCCATTTTCTCTTACCTCCTTTCCTTAAATTTCAATTGATTCTTCATTGCTTTTAAAAATAATATACATAATATAAACAAAAAGTCAATAAAAATCAATAAAAAGTAGTAATAGATATCTATAAAATAGTCTTGACTTTTCTTATGGGGGGATTTTAAAAGTGGCTAAATTTAATAAATCGTCATTTAAAAATTGGAATGCAAGGTTATAGAAAGTTTATTCTTTTTCTCCAGTTTTTATCTGTATAACATATTCGGCCCGGCCAAACAATCTTCTTATATTCTCTACATTTTCATCTGAAATTACCAGTTTTATAGGAAGAGCGCGGGCATCTCTTATGAAAAGTTCTTCTATAGCTATATCCAATTGTTTGCAGATCATAATTAAATACTTAAATCCGACATTTTCTTGTTTGCCCAATTCAATCTTGGAAATTGTGTCTTTGGTTAATCCTACTTTTTTTGCCAACTCTTCCTGTGTCAATCCTTTGAATTGCCTAAGGCGTTTTAAATTAAAAGCTAAAGTCTCTTTTTCTTTCATTATTCAGTTTATGTAACATGATTTAAATCAAAAAGTCAATAGAAATCATAAAAAAACCCAAAGAAAGACAAAAAATGAATAAAAATTAAAAAAAAGTCATAAAAACTATTGACATCGCTATTTTGTAGCTATATATTCCTATTCACTCGACATGAACGAAAAGAACAGGGAAAAAATATCATCAAGGCTCATGCAGTTATTTAAGAAGGAGCAAGTTAAAGATGAGGAAAGAGAAAAGGAAATGGCTACGAAACTGGTAGAAAAATTAAAATTCTTCATGGCAGAAAAGGATTTGACCATCCATGATGTGGCTGTCCTTATTAAGAAAGATCCCAAAACGATCTGGCAATTCCTTCATCAGAGAGTCAATCCCCATGACAGAACCATTTACAAAATAAAAAGGCTTCTGGGGAATCATTGAACCAAGACAATCTTCTCACAACGGCAGAAGTAGCTAAGAGGCTCAAGTGTGGCGTGTCGACAGTTCGTAGATATATAAAAAAGGGGAAATTCAAACGAGTGGCTTTTGTTGGCAAGCAGTTCTTGGTCTATGAAAGCTCGATGGAAGAATTCCTAAGAAGTAGCGATCCCATGAATCCCAAAATGAGGATAGACTAACGGCTTTCTGCTCGCTCGGTTATTAATCTCAAAGACTAGGGTATCCAGAAGATCAATGGACTTCTTTCATATACGATTGATGTAAAGATGAAATTGAATGTGGATAAGAAAGTTTGATAGGAGGGAAGCGAACAGGAGGCTTCGGGACGAGAACATCAGAATTATGGAGAAGAGAGGAAGATCAGAACTTGAAAATGACCAAAAGAAAGGAACTGACCTCAATCTCAGCGCCTCTCAGATCAGAAAAAAACTAAGGAGAAAAAATGGGAGAAAATAAAACCGATAAACTTGCCAAAGTTTCAAACGAAAAGGAAAAAACGGTCGCGCTGGTTGTGGATTTTGGCATGGTCTATATCAAGGTCCGTGGCAACGAGATAATGAAGCCGATAAAAGCACAACTGGCACTCCATGAGGCCATGGGCCACATCTATAAGGTCAAGGACGACTACGCCATAACATCCGAGGGCTACTCGTTGCTCAACAAGGTTGCATCAATAAACATCGTCACCCCGCAGAAGGTCATGGTGGATGAGAGGGAGTTGCCGAATCCCTGCATCGAGCGCAATCCGAAGACGAAGCTCATAGAGACGGTCAACATACGCAAGATCGGAATCGGTTACAGCATGGCCGGTAACATCACAGTTGTCGATAAGACTCTGCTCTACAATCTCTATGCCTATTTCATCGAATCCGTCCAGTCCAAAATGAAGAAGGTCGAATGGAAGAACGGAAGGAAGACAGACAAGAAGCTTCATCCCGATTGCGCTATCTTGGGGACCGAGGACGAGAAGCCAGAGAAAGAGGGGCGCTGGGCGTTCTTTGAGACGGTCTCGCCACTCGGAATCTGGGTGAACTACGAAGATTCGGCGATAATCGACTGCCTGAATGAACATACGCAGAAGCAGCGCTTCGGCGACCGTATAGCGCAGACTATAGTCGAACGCAATATAATGAAATCCCATCCAGCGATCGGCGTGAGCAGGGTCCAGCCCCAGAAAGGCGGAGAGAGGGGCCATCAGCGAGCATTCGTTACGGTCTACGGCTACCGGCATGAATTCGGCCCGGCGCAGATAGACGAGATCCTGGCACAGGCTGAAAAAGCAAGCAAGACAATCGACGTGAAGGCCGAAGTCATAGAGCAGGTCGACGAGGTCGACGAGGCCTTGGCCATGGATGAGATTGAGAAAGAGGACAAGGCGATCGAACCCAAGAAAAAAAAGAAGCTCTCCCCCGCAGAGATGGAAGAGCCACCAGAAGAATATTACCTGAAGCAACAAGAGGGAAAGAAGGAAGGTGAAAAATAAGAGCTGAAATAGATACAGGGACTACAGCCGAAGAACTCCTGCATTTGAAGCTCGGCAATCTCGCCGTCGAGATAGGTTCGAAACTTGACGCTGATAGGCCGGCCAGAGAGCCGAGCGACCATTCTCGCAATAATTGGGCGAGCGAGTGCCATCATCCATGCAAGAAATTCCTGGTCCATTGTCGCCTGGACTGGAGTAAGCGACAGCAGATGGACATTGATGGAAGATGGCGGGTAGAGGAAGGCATCGACAAAGAATGGGTTGTAAAGAAGTGGTTGGGCGATATCGGGTTCGAGCTAACGCAGGCGCAAAGATATTTCAACACCGACAACCTAGGCCTTGAGAGGTTCAAGCGCCTTAAGATAAGCGGGAAGATAGACGGCATGGTGGATGTGAGAGGAAGACTTCCCGCGCCCTTCGATAAATTCAAAGAGTTGCCTGTGGAGATAAAGTCGGTTAGCCCGCACTACTGGAACTCTACAAAGAGCATCGAAGACATCAAGCGCCACCCCAAATTCTGGATAAGCAAAATCCCGAGCCAGCTGAATATTTACTTCGTTTTCAACGCCTGTCCAGGTGGCCTGCTCATCCTCGTGACTTTTGGAAAGAAACCGCGACTTCTCCCCATGTTGTTCGACGAAAAGCTATGGGAAGAGGACAGCAGAAGAATCAGGAGCGTGAACTCTTATGTCCAGAAAAAGAAATATCCCCCACCCATGCCTTTCGATTCGACCGTCTGCGGTATGTGCGATTTCGACCATCTCTGCTCGCCCTTGAAAGCATCGACAACCTTGGTGGAGGTCGGCGCCATAGACGAGATGGAGCTTGAGATGTTTCTCGATCTCAAGGAACAACATGACCACTACACGAAAATGAAAGCAAAGCTCATAGGCACGAAAGATAAGCCTGGGAAGTACCATGGCAAGAACGCGCTGGCGGGAGACATCGAGATAAAGACCACGAGGTATCCAAAAAAGACCTTCTCTATCCCCGAAGAAGTGAAGCAGAAATACCGAATCGAGGACGAAGAGGTCGTAAAAACAATCATCGAGAGGATGGGAAAATAACGGGGAGGCAACTGAAGGAGGACAATTGATAAAACTTAGAGAATCTAAATTGGAGGAAGCTTTTAAAAAAGTCGGGCTTAACATTTGGGTGGCGAAGAAACCTATTATGAGAACTGATTCTCCTGAAATATTTCAAATGTCTATTCGGAAAGAAAGAGGTGGCCGTCGGGGACATTTCGCTATTTACTGCGGAGAGGAAAAGAATGAAGTAGGGGTTCTTGATTTGGATAAAAATATGAAGCAATTGTTGATGCTCGTTAAAGAGCCCCGAAGAAAGTTTACCTATCAAGAACGAGACCCCAAAAACAGCTTGAAATTTATAACAAAAGCAGGGGCCACCGATGGTTCTGTTCGAAAATATCTTATGGGTTTAGATGAATCACATTATTTTATTGCTCAAATTCCAAAAGGCGGCATATTGAATAAAGTTAGAGATGCGCATAAAGCTTTGCGCCCTGTTCACCTTGAAAGAAAAAGCAAATTGAAAAAAAGTGCTGAAAGACAGGGGGAATGGTTCTTTACACCAGCGACAAAATCGGAACTTCGAAAAATGGAAAAGCTTGTGAAGCAGGATTGGAGAATTTTTAGATTTCATGAGCTTATAGATAAAAATATCGGAGCAATAGGCACTCCTCACGAAGCGGAATTTTATATTGAAGTGGAAATAGCAAAAGAAAAAGTCCCGTTCGTTAAAGGCAAAATTAAGCATTCGGATCATAAAACCCTTATTTTGGATGGATGGCATAGGATATTTTTAAATCTTGAGATTAGAGAGCCGAGAAGAAATCGAAGTGTTTATGGTTGGGTAGATTAGTATCGCTATAGGAAGGTTAATGTCAACAAATAGCAATGATACGGATTAATTTATTAAAACCTGGAATCATGGTTTATAACGATTCTGAGCCAGGTGGAATAATAGATATCAAACATGAAACAGAGTTCATTCATAAGCCAGACTTGGTTGAAATTTTATGGGATAAAAAAGATTTCGATAAAAAGATGGAGGAAAAATATGGGAAGGAGAAGAAAATATTGTTCTTATCAGCCATATTTTGATTATATCGGTGTGTCTGAAAGAGAGAGAAGGGAATGGAATAAAGAAGAAGAGGAACAAGAGAAAAAGATGAATTTACCATTTGATAAAATCCACGACCCCCTATCTTCATGGGGGAGATTAATCTTTCCTTGGTTTGGTAAGGATGGGGATGGTAAGCGCAGGTGGTTAGCCTTGTTTTATATTAAAAAGACATTCTTGAAAAAAGGCATTAGGCGAACTGACAAATATGGATTTCATAATTGTCGTATTTATGGAAATTAGCTGTGTCGCATAAGTTATTTTATGTCAACTTGAATGAATGAGAAAAAAGAAATCACCTTCATCGAGATGTTCTGCGGGGTCGGGGGCTTCAGGCTCGGACTTGAAAGAGCAGGTGATATTGGAGGACTTCTACAAGGGAAGGAACAGGAAGATAATGGGGACATTGAAACCAAGCGACATAGGTTCGCATGGCAGAGCAGGATTCGATTTAATTGTGTCTGGGCCAACGACAACGACAAATATGCCTGCCAAGTCTACCGAAAAAGATTCGGAAACAAGGAGCTTGTCGAAGGAGACATTCAGGATATCGGACCCGAGGACATACCTGAGCATGATTTTCTTACAGCGGGATTTCCCTGTCAGGCTTTTTCCGTTGCAGGAAAACGCAAGGGTTTTCAGGACAAAACAAGGGGAACTCTTTTCTATGAAATATGCAGAGTTGTTAGAAGTAAAAGACCAAAATACCTACTCCTTGAGAATGTTAAAGGGCTACTTTCTCACAATAGTGGAAGAACCTTCGCGATCATACTCCTTTCGCTGGATGAACTTGGGTACGATGTCGAGTGGCAAGTGCTTAACACTAAGTATTGGTTGCCCCAGAACCGTGAAAGGGTCTTTATCTTCGGTATTAGAAGAGAAGGTGGATGAGAAATATCATTTGAGCAAGAAAGCAATGGAATTTTTCGTTAAAAAAAATATAGAAAACAAAAAAGCTGGCCGTGGTTTTAAGGCTAATATTCAGAAAGGAAATAAAGAATCATCAACCATTGATGCCAGATATGGAGCATTAAGAAATACTGGTGAAACTTATATTTTGCAAATTGCTCGAGGAAAAAATAAGGGAGGCATTAAAGAAAAAATAAGCCCTACGCTTTCGGCTTCTGTTTTTGAACATAATAATTTATTGATTAGCGGTTTAAAGCAGGTCGGCAATATAGATAAAAAAGGACATAATTCTTTATGGGGAAGGGTCTACGACCCTAAAGGAATATCGGCCAATATAAACGCTGAAGCCGGAGGCTTGGGAGCAAAAACGGGACTCTACGTAGCCAATACGGTTGATACCGATGGGTATTTGAGAAGAGGAACAAGAGATAGGGATAAAAATGGCAAAGCTATTTTAACATCGATTCCCAAAAGACGCATCCGCCGGCTAACGCCACGGGAATGCGAGCGACTGCAGGGCTTTCCCGATGATTGGACAAGAGTTCCTGCAATAGGGAAAGACGCAGGAATAGAAATTGCCTCACACCCAGAGGATGAAGATGAAATAATCAGGGGAAAAATCATGTCGGATGCCCAACGCTATAAGATGATGGGAAATGCCGTGAGCGTCCCCGTGATTGAGGCAATAAGGAGAAAAATTTTGGAATGTATCGCATAAAAAGATTATGACAACTAGAAAGTGGCCATCTGATTTCGTCAATAAAGTAATCTGCGGGGACTGCCTTGAGGTGATGAAGCAAATACCGGACGAATGCGTTGATATGGTCATGACTTCGCCGCCTTACTGGGGCCTCCGGGATTATGGAATAGAGCAGATATTTGGGGGAAATCCAGATTGCGAGCATGAGTGGGGAAATCAATTATCTCATCCGAAACAAGAAAAGAGAACAATTAAACAATTAAGATCGAGTAGTGGTTTATCATGGAATCGTGGAGAGAATGCGTCTATTTTTAAATGGCAAGAATACAGTCCTAAGAATCAAGGTAATTTTTGCCTCAAATGCCAAGCATGGAAGGGCCAGCTCGGACTCGAGCCGACTCCTGAAATGTATATCGAGCATTTGACCATAATATTCAATGAAGTCAAGCGGACGCTGAAGAAAGAAGGGACGCTCTGGCTGAATATCGGGGATACTTATGGAGGGAGTAATACTGGCCACACAGGTCCGGCTCCTACTAAATGGAAAAAGCTACCAAGGGCGAATGGAAAAAGCCTACAGAGCCAAATTAATTATCAGCCTAAATGTCTCTGCATGATTCCCGAGCGGCTGGCTTGGTCGCTGATCCAGAATGGTTGGATCCTTAGAAATAAAATCATCTGGTATAAGCCTAATTCAATGCCTTCGTCAGTTAAGGATAGATTCAGTAATCGTTGGGAAGGTCTATTTCTTTTCGTTAAAAGTAGCAAGCCTGTTTATTGGACAAATAGAAAGACAGGGGAGCTTGTTACTAAAAGTCCTTTTGGGATAAAGGGGCTAGAGGGAATAGATTGGGAATGGAAAAAATTAAATAGCAAATTAAAAAAGGTCTCTCTCTGGCAATCGCATGATTATTATTTTGATTTAGATGCAGTAAGGGAGCCTCATAAATATGATGGGAGAAAAGATACTTTATACAAAGGTGGACCAAAAGATATGCAAATAGGAAAACATGAAAGATGGCCAGACCCCGCAGGAAAAAATCCTGGCGATGTTATTAAAGTAGACAGGAAATGGAATGAAGTCCCGGGCCAAGAAACCCAATCAATCGCGCAAGATCATGGTGGTTGGTATAGGAAGGATGGCTCTCCTATAGTAGATTTTGAGAAGGGTAAAAACCCTGGCGACTTCTGGGGTATAAATACCCAACCATTTCCTGAGGCTCATTTTGCCGTGTTTCCTGAAAAGCTATGTGAGAAGCCGATAAAAGCCGGTTGCCCAAAAAAGGCATGTAAGAAATGTGGAAAGGCGAGGGAGAGGATAATTGAAAAATATGACACTGGCGGGACTCAGAAAATGCCTGATTATTGGGAAACAGATCCAGGTAGTCACGGAGCTATTCATAGAAAAGGAAGATCAAAAGGAGTGGCGGGAATTCCTATTATGGCGAATAAAACCATCGGCTGGACATCCTGTAAATGCAATGCTGGCTTCGAGTCGGGCATAATCCTAGACCCATTTGCAGGAGCTGGGACAGTCGGTGTCGTGACCAAGAAATTTGGCCGGCGATTCATCCTGATAGACATCAAAAAAGAATACTGCGAGATGGCAGAAAAAAGGATAGCTCAAGTCGGCTATCAGATGGAGCTGAGGATTTGAGAATAGCGAGAGTCTTTCCCACGAAAACAAGCATGAGTCCTGATGACCATGATGTATATTTTGGCGAGCCAGGACTCTTCATGCCTGAATACGATGAGGTCCACATTTCTGTAGCCTTCACATGGGATCTCGAGCGAGCTAAATGGCTTAAAAGGCAATGGGAATTCATAGCCCCGGTAAAGATAGGTGGGCCTGCAATAGATGGTGAGGGCGATGGTTTTGTGCCTGGGAAATATCTTAAAAAAGGCATTACATTCACATCACGGGGTTGCCCTAACCGATGTCCTTGGTGTTTTATAAATAAGCCACTTAAAGAACTTGATCCTGTCCTAGAGGGAAACATAATCCAAGATAACAATATTTTAGCGTGTTCCAGAAAACATTTGGATAAAGTCTTCCAAATGCTCTCCCGGCAACATGCGATCAGATTCCCAGGCGGACTTGAAGCTAGACGCATCAGATACGATATTGTCGAGCGTTTCAGGAGTTTAAGGATAAATGAGCTTTGGTTATCTTATGACAATGATGAGGCTATTTACGATCTTATGAAGGCCGCCTATCTTCTTAAGAAATACTTCAAGCGATGGAAGTTGAGATGCTATGTCCTTATAGGCTTTAAAAATGACACCATCAAGAAAGCCGAAAAAAGGCTTGTAAAGACTTGGGAGTTTGGTTTTCTTCCCTTCGCCATGCTTTATAGAAACAAGAAGGGGGATTATCCAAAGCCTGAGAGAGAATGGCGACATTTTCAGAGAACCTGGACTAGACCTGCTGCTATAGCCACAAAAATAAAGGAATTATTAAATTGAAAAAATGACCATAATTAAACCGCTCAAATCTTGGGATACTCGGGTCCCGATTTCTAAAAGCCAAGAAGATATTCGAAATCTATTGGCAAGATTCGGAGCAACAAAAATAGCTTTTGAAGAGGATCTTCAAAATGGAACACAAATTTTAAGATTTGAATATCCGATGAAAGAAAAAATGAGTGTGCCTGTTCAATTTAAAATAGAGGTAAAGGGTGTTTTTGATTGGCTGGAAGAAAATGGCCGATCCTCCTGGAATAACGATTATCTTTGGAAGCAATCAAAAAAAGTAGCCTGGAGACATATATTCGATTGGACCAAGTCGAACATCAACCTTGTCGAGTTTGGATTGATTCCCTTTGAGAATATGTTCCTGAGCTACTTCTCGCATGTCCTCCCCGACGGGAGCTACAGAAGCTTGGGAGAGTTCATTCTGCCCAAGCTCCATTCGGGGGAACTGTTCAGGAAACTACTGCATCAAGGAGAGGACAAATGATGAGGGAAACCTCCCTGCCTTCGGGCCATACAATGAAACTCAAATTATCTGAAATTATATTCGATGCAGAAGTCTATCCAAGAATAGAAAAAGACGATGAGAAAATTAATTTATACCGCCAAGCTATTGATTTATTACCTCCGATTATCATCTCAAAAAATAAAAAACTTATAGATGGCTACCATCGGCTAATTGTCTATCGGCTTGAACAGAAAAAAGAAATAGAAGCTAAAGTTTTAGATATTACCGAAGACCAGGATATTTATTTAGAAGCGCTAAAAAGGAATTCATCTCATGGCATGCAATTAAACTTGGCAGAGAAAAAGAGAGCCGCCATTGCCCTTTATGAGAAATACAAATTCACAGAAGCAGAAATTGCCGAGATTCTATCGGTTACCCAAAAATCTATATCTAACTATATTGCAGACCTAATAAAAATAAAAAAGGAAGAAAGAGCCAGGATGATTTTAGACCTCTATCTTAAATGTTATCCAGAACATGAGATAGGAATTTTACTTAAAAAAGCAGGTCATGGCAATTTAGAAAGAAGGCAAATCCATAATATAATTGAAGATAGCGAGATTTTTAGTAAATTTACTAAAATTGCCATCACTTCGCCTCAGCACTCTAACTCCTGGAAGCAATTCAATTTAGATAAAAGCCAGATAAAATTTAAAGGTCAGCTGCCAAAAGAGTTGGTCCAGAATATTATTTATTACTACTCCGAGCCGAGGGATATTGTTATTGATCCAATGGCGGGAAGCGGAATAACCGGAGTTGTCTGCAAAGAAATGGGGAGAAGACACAAGCTTTATGACATAGATCCCATCCATGAAGAGATCGAACAGAATGATATATTAAAAGGGGTCCCAAAGTTAAAGGTTAATAAATTAGCCGATTTAATCTTTTTTGATCCCTGGTATTTTTCCCTATTAAAAAATGATTATCCGCCTTCAAAATTCACAGAAAGCTACGATAGCTTTTTAGATTCAATAAAAAAAGCCACTAATAATTGCTTACCAGTTTTAAAAAAGGGCGGGAGATTGGTTCTGTTGATGAAACCTATGAGAGAAAAACTTTATGAAGGCCGATGGTTGCCGAGTTCCAGGGATAGTTCAATCCTAATTGAAAAAAATGGATTTGAGTTGATTCAAGAGATTTCAGCGCCTTTGAGTTTTCATGAAACCTTTTCTCCTCATCAAGTAAAAGAAGCAGAAGAGAGAAAAGTTTTATTAAATATCGTTAACCATATTTTGGTGTTCAAGAGAATGTAAATGGGAGATAAGAAATACATTGAAGAAGAAGAGACCAGAAGATTAGGTTGGAATCCTTTAGAGCTAGAGGATATTTTATGCACAAAAGTTAAGCCTCATAAAGATCATATCCTAGAAAAAAACAATAGATTAGATAAATGTACAATTGACCTGAGATTGAAAGATCGAAAAACTGGAGAAATTATCGCAAGAATCGATTTAGAGTCAAGGACAAATGAATTGTCTAAGCCATATTTTAAGACTATTCATGTGCCAAAATTTGATTGGAAAGGTTTCAGAAACCAACATTTTCTTAGAAGAAGTAATAAAATTTTATACTACGTAAAACATCCCAATAATTCTTTTCATTTATCTTGGTCGGTAAATGAAAAATTGGGCTATCTAATGATAGCCAAGGACATTCTTTCTAGCCCTGTAGTGAAAGTAATAGATAGAACTGGAAGATACGGAAGAAAAATACAAGATATTTTTTGTTACGATGTTCCTAAAGCTAAGGCTCGTGAAATAAATGTAAAAGACGGCGGTAAGGGTTTAATCGAGCTAATAATTAGCTGGGTTAAGGCTATGGGGATAAATTTTTAAATGCCCGAAGGACGCATACATAAAAAGCACATATCGGAAAGGATAAATTAATTGAAAAAAAGAACAGGAGACGATTGGTTCCCATTCTGGATCGACAAGTGGCTTTTAGGGTCCACGAGAGACGAGTTGACAATCGAACAGTGTGCGGTATGGGTGGACTTCCTCGCTTTGAGTTACAAAGACGAAGGCTACATAAGAGCCAACGAGGGAATCCCATATCCAATCAAAAGGCTTTCCGGGCTTTTGAATAGGCCGATAAAACTTATACAACAGACAATTGACCGGTGTCTGGAACCTAAGATAAACAAACTGAGGCTTGAATCTGATGGCACTCTTTACGTTATTTCGCACCCGGAATATGAGCTTTCAAAGCGCCATAAAAGAAGGCTCATGGAAGATGATGTCCGCCAAAAAGGACACGATGACCGACAAAAGGACACTAAGAGAAGAAGAGAGAAGAGTAGAATAGATAAGAATAGAGAAGATAAAGAAATCCTCAATCTTCTTTCCAAGGTTAAAAATTATCCGCTCAATAAAGAAAAGGACTTAGAGTTTATTAAAGAGTTGAAGGTTGAATTTCCCGATGTCGATATCTTGGAGAAGGTTAAGCAAATCTGTGCAAACTGGCTTGATAGGCCATTATTGAAAAAATCCAGACCTCGAGTCCAGATTAGGCGATGGGTTTCAAACGAACAAAAGTGGCAACAGGAGGGAGACAAAGAAAGGAAGGTCGGCAGACTCTATGCAAAAGAACCGCAATTCCTGTCCATGGAACTATTGAATAACGTCTATCGGATAATCAATGGAAAAGGAGGAGACAAGGGGAAATTTTATATCAAGGCAAAATTAGCCTTTCCTAAGATTAAGACAAAATGGCAACAATCCGACAAGAAGCCGGAGACGTTCATTAGGCTCGTAGAGAGTGTGCAATGAGGACAATTTACAAATACCCGATTCCGATCGAAGGTGCATTCGAGATTGAGTTGCCAACGGGGGCGATGATTCTGTCTTTCCAGAGCCAGAATGGGGTGCCTTGCATATGGGCGATGGTTGATACGGGGTTTGTCGAGGAAGAGAGAAGTTTCAGGCTATTTGGGACAGGGCATCCGATCGGGAATATTCCGAAAGGTGTCAGTCTCCATTACATCGGCACGATGCAGCAGAGCCAAATCCCTCCGCTTGTATGGCATCTGTTCGAGGAGGCGAAGAAGTGAACTTCGCAGACAGGGTGGACTTCTCGAAGAAGATGATAGAGGTAGCTACGGTCGTCGGCCGGGCGATAGATGATGTCGAGATAAGCGCCTATTTCACTCGCTTAGCCGAATATCCGCTGGACTTGGTATGCAAAGCATTTGATAGAGCATTAGACGATCGTGACCATGAGGATATATATTTGGCGACACTGATTCCCACCGATAATGAAATCCAGAAGGCGATATCGGCGATCCTCGCGGAGGAGGGAGGCCCGGACGCGACAATCGGATGCGAGAAATGCAAGGGGACGGGTTTCATTATGGGAGAACGCAAGAACGGTTCAGTTGTCGCCGGGCGCTGCGAATGCCTCCTGGCGACCATTGAAATGAGGAAAAAATACAGTCCGAAGGACAAAAAAAAGGAGGGATAAATGATCGTATACGCTGTCGTAGGCTGGATGGTGTTCGCCATTGTGCTTTTGTTTCTCATAGCTGTTTTTCTGGTGTCAAAAGCGAAGATAAAAAACCTGGAAAAATGCAATCGCGAACTCATAGACGAGAAATCCAAACTCTCTGATCAGGTCCAGATTAAAAGCATGGCTGTGAATCGTTTGACCAAGGAGGTCAAGAGATTGGAGAAAGAGAATACCGGATGCAATACTGATCTAGAGATATCTAAACCAATGACATTGCATAATGAATAAGCAAATAATAAAGAATGACAAGCTACTAAACGAACTCGAGCCTTATTGCATCCTGAAGGGGTACAGGGGAAGCATAGCCCACAACACTTACGAGGAAAATGTGACCCATGACGACAAGGATGTGATGGGGATTTTCGTCCCTCACGAAGATGTTCTTTTCGGTTTGGAAAAGATGGAGACGATTGAGAGGATGGTCGAGGAGAAGCTAAGCCAGAAGAGAACGGTTACCTGGGACATCATTTATTATTCCCTCCCCAAGTATCTGAATTTGGTTTTGAAGCAGAACCCGAATGTGCTTAGCATACTTTGGCTTTCGGAGAAACACTACATTAAAAAAAGTTCGTTGGGAGATAAACTCGTCAAGAATCGGCATAAGCTGATATCGAAGGAGTGCTACAAGTCATTCACCGGCTACGCTTACGGGCAA
>DRHQ01000104.1 GCA_011049545.1 Candidatus Aminicenantota bacterium
CTCCTCACTTCAGAAAAGCTGGCCTCGATCGGCCTCCTCTCGGCTGGAGTTGCTCATGAAATCAACACTCCCCTGACAGGAATTTCAAGCTATGTTCAAATACTCCAAAAGAAGCTTTCCAACTCTAGTCATTCTCGGATTCTGGGAAAGATTGAAGCTCAAACTGAAAGGGTAGCCAGAATAATCAAAAACCTGCTCAACTTTGCCCGGATCCCTTCAGAGTCCTTCTTTCATCAAGTAAACCTCAAAGAGAGTCTCGAGGGGATTATATCTCTGATTGAGTATAAATTAAAAACCATGAAAATAAACTTAGAGTTAAATCTTTCTCCTATGAAACCTCTGTGGGGGGAAGGAGAGAGGCTCCAGCAGGTCTTCATCAACATTATCCTCAATGCCATTGATGCCATGCCCAAAGGGGGAACGCTAAAAATCGAACTCAGTAAAATGAATAATGAGGCTATCATAAAAATAAGGGACACCGGAACGGGTATTAAAGATCAGCACTTGCCCCATATCTTTGATCCATTTTTTACCACTAAAGGGAGCGGAAAAGGGACCGGCCTTGGCTTGTCGATCAGCTATGCTATTATTAAAGAGCATGAAGGGCATATTGCTGCTGAAAGTGTGAGCGGAAAAGGGACTACTTTCACGATTTATCTTCCTATAGACTTAGACAAGAGAAAGGTGGATAAATATACTGTTTCATAAATCAAGAAAATGACCCAAAAAGGAATGATTCATATTATCGACGACGAACCCATTATCCATGAAGTATTGGGTGATCTCTTATCCTCAGAAGGTTATGAGGTGGAAAATTCTGCAAGCGGGGAAGAAGCTCTTGATAAACATTCTTCCCAATCTTTCCAACTCGTTCTTCTGGATTTGCTCTTGCCTGGAATAGACGGAATAGATGTCCTCAAAAAGCTGAAAAAAATCGATCCAAACTCTGTAATTATCATAATAACAGCTTTCGCCTCAGTGGAATCAGCGATCTCTGCCATGAGAATCGGAGCATATGATTATATTCAGAAGCCCTTCAAGCATGACGAATTGCTTATAACGGTACAAAGAGCAATAGAACATAGAAAGCTTAAAGAAGAAAACATACGGCTGAAAGATGAACTCCAAAGAAAGTTCAGCTTTGAAAACATCATCGGAAAAAGCGAAGTCATGAAAACAGTATTCGAAACAGTAAAAGCCTCTGCCCCTACCCGAAGCACGATTTTGCTTCAAGGTGAAAGCGGAACAGGTAAAGAGCTGGTTGCGAGAGCCATTCACCAAAACAGCGACCGGAAAAATTCCCCCTTCATAATCGTAAACAGCGGCTCTCTTCCCCCGGACCTGTTGGAAAGTAATCTTTTTGGCCACGTCAAAGGGGCCTTCACTGGAGCTGTAAGCAACAAAAAGGGTTTGTTTGAAGCAGCTGAGAACGGAACAATATTCTTTGATGAAATATCTTCCCTTAATATGGAAACTCAAGCGAAATTGTTACGAGTCATGCAGGATAGAGAATTCATGAAATTAGGGGGGACAAAAACAATCAGGGTAGACGTCAGAGTCATTGCCGCTACTAACGCAGATTTGGAAGAACAAATCAGTGAAAAGATGTTTCGGGAAGACCTCTTCTACCGCTTGAACGTCATCATGATAGAGTTGCCACTGCTTAAAGAAAGAAAAGAGGATATTCCACTTCTGGTCAAACATTTTTTAGACACGTATAGTAAAGAAAATGAAAAAGAAATCATGGGTGTCACTGATGACGTTATGGAGATACTTGTGAGCTATGATTGGCCAGGAAATATAAGAGAGCTGGAAAACCTTATCGAGAGAGCTGTTGTTCTGACTAAGTCCAAACTCATCTCCAGAGAGAACCTTCCTCCTTTCCTTCTCGCTTCTCAAGAAGAAACCAGAGCTGTCGCCTCTGTAAACAATGAGCTCAACCTCAAGGAAAATATTCAAACATTCCAGAAAAAGGCGATCATTAGCGCCTTAAAACAAGCAAAAGGAATACAGAAAAAAGCTGCTAACCTCTTAGGAGTTAAGCCCACCACCTTGAATGAGATGATCAAGAGGTTAAATATAGATATTTCGAATCTACAATAGGAAAAAGATAGAAAAAAGTAGCCTGTCCCCTTTAATTAAATCTTCCTGGCACAGCCTTATTCGGGTTTATTTTTATTTTCCTGGGCTTAGACTTTAATTTAAAATTAAATTCTTCTTTTTTCTCGTCAATTATTAGTTTTTTCTTGACTCTATTTCCATTCTCAATCCACTCTACCCATAAGGGGAAAACGAAAAGCTCTTTTGCTTGGGTGATTCTTAATTTCAGAATGTATCCTCCCTCCTCTTTCAGGATAGAGTGAGAAACTTTGACCTCAGGAAGAACATAGGAATCAAACCAGTTCCTGAAGAATATTGTCAGATCTTTCCCTGATATCTCTTCAATCGTTTTTATAAAATCTTTCGTACTTGCCGCGCCGTACTTATGCCTGCTGAAAAATTCCTGTAATCCTTTAAAAAATGCCTCTTCACCCAGGAGATCCCTAAGCATATTCAAGGCTAAAGAAGCTTTGTTATAAATTATGGCCTGGTAAACTTTAGGATCATGATAGCTAAGACGGGAGCCAAGAGTTATCGGTCCCCATATCGATTTTTTTCTAGTCCATTGAGAGAATTTCTTTAAAATAGAGGGCAATACTCCCTCACCATGTCTTTCGGCTAAGTATAAAGTGGCCGAAAATTGAGCTAATCCTTCGCTTAGCCATTGATCATGATAAGTTTTCCATGTTACGGCTTGCCCCCACCATTGGTGAGCAATTTCATGGGCAATGAAATATTCTTTCCAGCGAGAAAGATCAACAGGACTACTTTTGTTTACATATCCAGTTCCATTCTGAGCTTGGGATAATTCATTTATGACAATAAAAGAGGCTGGGCTATGACCTCCACTAGTAAACCAGATTCTGCGGATAATACTTAGCTTTTCGTAAGGATAAGGGCCAAACTTGCTTTCATAGAATTGAATAATATTTTTAGCCTCCTCAATAAGCCCTTTTTTTTGAAAGTGGATGCCAGATGAGTAGAAATGCTGCAGTGGAAGAGACTCTGAATCCTCTTCCACCTTAGTAAATTTACCGACAAGAAAAGAAAGGTATTTAATAGGATATTTTGTTTCAAAGATATAAACAGAGCTTCCTGTTTTTTCTATTTCTTCTACTCTTTCCACATCGTTCAATCTGGTTTTCTCTATTAATTCTCCATTGGAAATACACTGGTATTCAGGAGGAACAATTATTCTTAAACGGGCCTTAAAATAATCATCACCAGGAGGAGAAGGATACCAGAAGGCGCGTCGACTAAAAAGATAAGTCTCTGATCTAGCAGCCATATAGCCGAGATTCCTTTCATACTGAGATCCGGCGATGACATCCGTTACCTGATCGGGAGGAACAAGCTTTCCCCGGTAATATATTTCTATGGAGAAAGGCTTATTTTCAGGAGGAGGATGGACAAAATAAATATAAAGCGACTCTCTCAATCTATCCTGGCTGTAAATCAACGCCCGCTTTTCCTCATCATAAATGCGAAGAATATCTAACCTAGGATTAAGCTTAAGCCTTATTCTTTGGAGGGAATCGACTTTAGACTCTACTTCAATTTTTGCTTTCCCAGAGATATAAAATTGTTGAGGTTTAAAGTCGATTTCAATTTTGTAGCTATTAATCTTAAACATCTCGGCAAAAGATATAAAAATCTTCCTTCCTTTCCCACTTTCGTGGGGCGAATAAAGGTTGATGATTTTCTCATCTTTCCATCGGAAAAAATTGATTTCTTCCGGTGTGAAAGGAGAATAGATGTACGAAACATCTCCCAACTTTTTTCCTTTAAAGCTGAAAACTGCCTCCTCTCCTTGAGGTAAGGTAGTAAGCAGCTCTCTATTAAGGGAATTTTCAACTGTGAACGACCGTGAATAATATTTTGAAAACAGGGTATGTGCTTTATTTCTGTCTAGAATCGAAGCCTGGAAGTTCTCCTCATCTGGATCCTTTACTATCCTTATGTTCTTCCGGAAAAAATAGTCGGAAAATCTGAGGTAAGCATACGCAAGTTCATCTTCAAGAAAGCTTACTTTATAGATTAAATCAAGCTGATGCTTTTCTCCTGAATCAGAGGGAGAAAAATGCAAATGACCTTTCCCCAATATAAGAAGGCCAGTTTCAAGGCCTGGGATATTGTCATAAAAGACTATCGCATCTTTAAAGGAAAGTTTAATATCTGCGTGCTTAACCTCAATCGATTTAACTCTTTCAGCTCTTCCAGATGGAATCTTAATCTTATACATTATCCTGACTCTTCCCAGCACATTTTTCTGCTCTATCAGCCATTGACCATTTACTTTGATAAGCGATAAATGCCAGGTTTCTATGGCAACAGAATAAGAATTTTGAAAGAAAGCCTGAAGATATAGTTTGGCTTCATCCTCTGTTTGGGTCAATTTACTGGGCTTGAACAAAGCTACGCTATCCATCTGGAGAACATTAAACCTATTTTTTACAATCAACTCCTCTTTTTCCCTTATTTCATTAGAAAAACTCTTCAGGTAATCCGGAATATCCTTCAGCTCTAGGGATTTTTGAATTTGAGAGATAAATTCACTAATACTTTGTTCTTCGGCAGTAAGCTGAGGAATTATAAAAAAAGCAAGGAAAAATAAGAAAGGGAGCCAAAGAGTAAATCTTCTTTTCATTTATTTATTATAGCAGAAAAAAGAAATAATATAATTACTATAGGAATGTGTACAGTTAGGTGATATTTTCTTATTCCTTATTGTCGTGTCTTCATTCTAAAGAATAGCAATTTTTGTGCCAACTGAATTCAATAAAAATATTATATTTCTGGCAGGACTAGGATAATTTTAGGTAAGATTTACTAAAAGTCAGCCGAAAACTGTAAAAAAATTTAACACTCAACCATTTATTCATACTTAATGTAGGGGCTTGATTCATCAAATCCACCTTTTAAATTATTTTGTAGGGGCTTGATTTATCAATGGCATATTGGGGTCAGGCTTGCAAAACTTGCATAACTTGAATTTTTCTTTAGCGGGATCAGACCTTGCTCTTCGTGATTAATATCTCGCCTAGTTTGTCTCGCCGGGAACGGACGAAGGCATGAACAGACTTAATAAAGGAAAAATTGAGGTTAAAGAGTCATGAAGATACAGATTTTTAGAATAATATTCAGAAAATTTATGGACAGGGATAAAAAACATTTGTTATAATAAATTCTTAATATTTTATAAATATTTTATAAATCATATATATTTTTAGGTTCGGAGGAGGAATCATAAATTTCATAATTCATAAGGACCTTTCTCCCCTGCTTCGCAAAAGTCGTCCTAGCTCAAGTCCAAAGCATCATAAGAAACTCAAATTTAATATAAGTCTATCCAAAGACTTCTCTCAAAATCATCCCAAGTTGTTACCGTTTTTATTTAACTGAAATTATCATAATATTTATAAGAATTTGGAGGGAAATGAGTGGAAGCTGAAGAATTAAAAGTCAAATCATATATAACAAAATATAACAACGAAAAAAAAGCGCTCATATCGATCTTGCAGGAAGTACAGGAAGAATACAATTATCTACCTCAAGAAGTCTTGAAAATCGTTTCAAAAGCTCTGGGCATTCCTCTTATCGATATTATTGGAGTAGCTACTTTTTACCGTGCTTTCAGCCTCGAACCAAGAGGTAAGCATCTCATAACCGTCTGTTTAGGAACAGCCTGTCATGTAAGGGGAGGACCTAAAATCTTGGAAGAATTCGAAAGAAAACTAAATATAGATGCGGGCGAGACCTCAAAAGATGGTCAATTTAGCTTGGAAACAGTAGCTTGTTTAGGTTGTTGTGCCATCGGCCCTGTGGTCGTTATTGATGGCGACTATCATGCTCAGATTACCATCCGAAAAGTTGGTTCCATTCTAAAGAAGCATTTCAAAAAAGAATGAGAAAATGAGAAAGATCAAGAAAATAAAAACAATTAAGGATTTAGAACAATCAATTCAAAGCCAGATTCAAGCAAGAAAATCTGAAAAGAAATCTGTTCTTACTGTATCTGCCGGAACTTGTGGTCAGGCACGTGGTTCATTGAAAGTGATTAAATCTTTAGAAAAAGCCATCAAAGAGCAAAATTTAGAAGATAAGGTCAAGATCAAAGTGACTGGATGCCATGGTTTCTGCGAGGCTGAGCCCAATATCATCGTTCAACCCGTAAACATCTTTTACCAAAAAGTGCAGCCAAAGGATGCTAAAGATATTACTTCCGAGACAATCATCAACAACAAGGTTATTGATCAACTCCTTTTTACGGACCTAGCAACCGGAAAAAAAGTTTCCAACGAAAATAATATTCCTTTCTACAAAAAGCAGAAACGCATCATTCTGGGAGATAATACCCTTATCGATCCTACAGACATGGATGATTATCTTTCCATAGGGGGATATCGCTCTCTTGTTAAGGCTTTATCTGATATGACCCAGGAAGAAATCATTGAAACAGTAAAGCAATCTGGCCTTAGAGGAAGAGGAGGAGCAGGTTTTCCCACGGGATACAAGTGGGAATTTGCCAGAAAAACTAAGAGCGATACTAAATATATCATTTGCAATGCGGACGAAGGCGATCCTGGTGCCTACATGGATCGCAGTTTATTAGAGGGAAATCCTCACAGAGTTTTAGAAGGGATGATTATTGGTGCCTTCGCTATTGGTGCCGGAGAAGGTTATATCTATGCCAGAGATGAATACCCGCTCGCGGTGGAGCATATTTCATTGGCCATATCCAAAGCGGAAGAGATGGGGCTTTTAGGAAAAAATATTCTTGGAACAGATTTCGATTTTGAAGTCCAAATAGTTAAAGGAGCTGGAGCTTTTGTCTGCGGAGAAGAAACAGCGCTGATTGCCTCTGTAGAAGGAAGAGTGGGCGAGCCTCGTCAGAGACCTCCTTTCCCTGCTGTGAAAGGTTTATGGGGGAAACCTACCAACATCAACAACGTCGAGACATGGGCCAATATTCCCCTGATCATCGAAAAAGGCGCTGAGTGGTTCTCTCGAATAGGCACAAACGGAAGCAAAGGAACAAAAATATTCTCTCTTGTCGGTAAAATAAACAACACTGGATTAGTTGAAGTTCCCATGGGAATCACCCTAAGAGAAATCATCTTTGATATCGGAGGCGGAATTCCAGGCGGAAAAGATTTTAAAGCTGTTCAGACTGGAGGTCCTTCTGGAGGGTGTATCCCTAAAGAGATGCTAGATTTGCCTGTGGATTATGAAAGTTTGGCCAAAGTAGGATCAATAATGGGATCAGGCGGTATGATTGTTATGGATGAGAACACGTGCATGGTGGATGTTGCTAAATTTTTCTTGAATTTTCTCCGCGATGAATCTTGTGGCAAATGTATTTCCTGTCGTGAAGGAACGCAGCGTATGTGGGAGATAGTGACTGACATAACCGAAGGAAAAGGCAAGAAAGGAGATCTCGAGTTCTTAGAAGCTCTGGCCAAAGCAACCCGGGATGCTTCCATGTGCGGACTAGGACAGACTGCCGCCAATCCAGTGCTTTCCACTATAAGACACTTCAAAGACGAGTATGAAGCTCATATAAAGGATAAAAAGTGTCCAGCAGGGGTTTGTAAAGAATTAATCCAGTATTCAATCATTGCGGAAAATTGCACCGGCTGCCTGGCATGCATCAAGCCGTGTCCTCAAGATGCCATCACTGGAGAATTGAAAAAAGTCCATGTCCTTGATCAAAGTAAATGCATAAAGTGCGGGGCCTGCTATGAGGCTTGCAATTTTGATGCCATTAAAATCGAGTGAGGAAAAAATGATCACCTTAAAAATAAACGGGCTGGAGGTCAAAACAGAAGAAGGCCAAACCATCTTAGATGTGGCTAAGTTTTATGGTCTCGAAATACCAACTCTCTGCTACAATGAGGGATTAAGCCGTTACGGAGGCTGCCGCCTCTGTCTGGTTGAGATTGGGGAGGAACCTAAAACTAAATTAGTCTCTTCCTGCACCTACCCTGCGGAAGAAGGCTTAGTGGTGAGAACAGATACAAAAAGAGTTATTGAAGCACGAAAGATGATGATAGAGCTGATGCTATCTGTAGCTCCCGGTTCTAAAATCATACAGGACCTGGCCTCAAAATTTGGAGTAAAACAGGTAAGGTTCAAGATTCGCAACGAAGAATGTATTCTCTGCGGCCTGTGCGTCCGGATGTGCGCTGAGCAGATGGACGGACGAGCTATTGGCTTTCAAAATCGCGGATATAAAAGAAAAATTTCGACTCCTTTTGACACCCGTTCTGAGGAATGTCGCCTCTGCGGCGGCTGTATCTATGTCTGCCCCGCTTGCCAGCTGAGATGCCAGGGCCCCGACGCAGATACTGCAGTCTGTAATGCCTGCCTGACCATGGATCCAACCTGCTTGGATTTTCATGATGAGCTTCAGTGCTGGATGTATGATGTAGGTCGTTGTGGCACTTGCATCAGAGAAAAAACTGAAGAATCAAATAATAAGAAGCGGACTCAAAAAAGCAAGCAAAAGGAGAAAAATGCTTAATTTGTCTGCTTCTCACTTTTTCAAGTAAATGAGCAAGTAAGGAGGTAATAATAATGGCTTATACAAAACTAAATAGAAGTGCTGCCACTTTAACAAAGAACAGAACAGAGGGCTCCATCAGCCCCTTCAGCGGGATGTGTGTGACCTGTGTGGATGGCTGTATCGGCATGTGTGAGATAGGAAAATCTGCCTATAGAGGTCATGAAGTACTTTATCCCCAGCCTTTTGGCATCATCACTGCAGCGTCGGAAAAAGACTACCCGGTGGACCTTTCTCATTTCAGTATCATGGGAACAGCGGTTGGAGCTTATGGTGTAGAAGCTGACAGCGATAAAGCCACTTTCCCTAAAGTTACCACAGAAACCGCAGTGGGTCATGATAAAGGAATAAAACTAAAAGTTCCTTTTGTCCTTGGCGGAATGGGATCTACTAATGTTGCCAAACAAAACTGGCCGGGATTAGCTATTGGCGCAGCCCTTTCCGGAACAATCCTTACCGTAGGCGAAAACGTCTGTGCCATGGACGATGAATCTGAAATAAAGAACGGTAGAATCGTCCGCTCTCCGGATATGGAAAACAGAATAAAACTTTTTCAAGATTGGCAAGAGAAGGGCTACGGAACAGTCGCTGTTCAGGCCAATGTTGAAGATACACGATTGGGTGTCCAGGAGTATGTTATAGAAAAGTTAGGAGTCACAGCTGTTGAGATGAAATGGGGCCAGGGAGCTAAAGACATTGGTGGAGAGGTCAAGATCAAAAGCTTAAAAAAAGCCCAAGAACTGAGGAAAAAAGGCTATATCGTTCTTCCTGATCCTGAGGACCCCGACATTATTAAAGCCTTTGAAAAGGGCAGTTTTAAAGAGTTTGAGAGACACTCTCGATTGGGCATGGTTGAGGAAGAAAGCTTTATGCAGAGAGTCGAGGAATTGAGACGAGCAGGAGCAAAATATGTATTCCTTAAAACCGGAGCTTACAGGCCTGCAGATTTGGCTCGAGCAGTCAAATTCGCCTCAAAAGCAAAACTCGACCTGCTCACGGTTGACGGAGCCGGCGGCGGAACAGGAATGAGCCCCTGGCGGATGATGAACGAGTGGGGTATTCCCAGTGTTGAAATATGGTCACTGCTTTATCAGTATCTCCGCAAACTCGATGAAAACGGAGAATATATACCCGACACTGTGGCAGCTGGAGGGATCACTTTCGAAGACCAGATTTACAAGACGCTAGCCTTAGGAGCTCCTTATTTTAAAGCAGTGGGTATGGCCAGATCTCCTCTTGCAGCTGCAATGGTAGGAAAAACCATAGGAAAAAGAATAGAGGAAGCACAGGTTCCTGTCTATGTTGAGCGGTTTGGAGATACGACTGAGGAAATATTCGTAACAGCGACAGAATTAAAGACAAAGTACAAAGAAAGATTCAAACAAATTCCTACTGGTGCTATTGGAGTCTACACCTATTTTCAGAGACTCAGCCAGGGCTTGCGGCAGCTTATGGCAGGAAGCAGAAAGTTTGCCCTAGAATACATCACTCGAGATGACATCGCCGCTTTAACCAAGGATGCAGCAAACATAAGCGATATTTCTTATGTCCTGGATGTAGACAAAGAAGAAGTCGAAAAAATATTGAAAAGCTGATTTAAGGGGACAGGCGACTTTTCATTAAAAAGGGACCTGTTGTAGTTGCTCAATAATTCGGTAACACTTTCGATTATGATATAGAAGATAAAAGTGTCATTGCGGGCGACCGAAGGGAGCGTGGCAATCTCATAAGATATGTAATCGCGAGGAGCGCAGCGACACGGCAATTTCAACCTTTTTTTATATTCTTTTCTCTGCATTTCCTGCTTATTAGAATAAATGGGGCCTGGCCCCATTTTTTGATTGGGCCCATTTATTCTGATAAGCCAAATAAACTGAAATGCTTTACGCTTTTAGTATGTTATGCTATAAATAGCTCTGGTTTAAAATGGAAATAATAATAAGAATAATCGCTTATTTCATCCTGCTTTTTGCCATCACAATTCATGAATCTGCCCATGGCTGGGCCGCCCTTAAATTTGGAGATCCCACAGCCTATCATCTGGGGAGAATCACTCTCAATCCCATACCACACATCGACCCTCTCGGCACGGTTATTCTCCCGCTTATTATGATGATAACAGGCATCCCTTTTATCGGCTGGGCCAAGCCAGTCCCGGTCAATCCTCTCAATTTGAAGAATCCCCGACGTGACAACCTCTGGATATCAGCTGCTGGACCTATCTCTAACCTGACAGCAGCCGCTGTTTTTTTAGTCGGAATCGTTATCCTGAAATTCCTTAATCCCAATATAGTCTACTTTCTCAGGTCTTTCATTTTCGCGCAAACGGGTTTTGCTGGTGGATTTCATCCTCTTGGGGGATTGGCTTTGATCTTATTTTATGGTGCTCTTATCAATACTCTCTTGGCTATTTTCAATATGATACCTATTCCACCTCTGGATGGAAGCGGAGTCCTGATGGGTATTCTCTCTGATCAAGCCGCAGAAAAATACGATAGAATCCGCCCTTATGGATTTCTTATTATTCTTGGATTGCTTTTTATCGGGTTTCTTAATCTCATTTTTAGACCCATCTATATTTTAATAGCAACCATTGCCGTGTCATAAAATGGGAGAAAAAAAGAAAAAAGTTGTTCTCAGCGGAATGAGACCCACAGGTCCTCTCCATCTTGGGCACCTGGCTGGGGCTCTGCGCAACTGGCTCAAATTCCAGGAGCAATACAAGTGCTACTACACTATTGTCACCTGGCACGCTTTAAGCTCTGAATACCAGAATTCAAAGGCCATTAAAAACCATACGTTTGAAGTGGCTGTGGATTGGTTGAGCACAGGATTAGATCCGAAAAAAAGCGTTCTTTTCGTTCAATCAGACATCAAAGAGCATGCTGAGCTTCACCTGCTTCTCTCCATGGTTATCCCCCTTCCCTGGCTGCAAAGGGTTCCCACATTCAAAGAAATGCAGAGGGAACTTCCTGATAAAGACCTGAACACATACGGATTCCTAGGATATCCTGTGCTTCAAGCAGCTGATATCCTTATCTATAAAGCAGATGCCGTGCCTGTAGGCGAAGACCAGGCTTCTCATCTTGAATTTGTCCGAGAAGTGACAAGACGATTCAACCGCCTTTTCGGCCGCATTTTTCCCGAGCCTCAAACCTTTCTTACAGAAGTCCCCAAGCTGGCCGGAACAGACGGGCGCAAAATGAGCAAATCCTTCGGGAATGCGATTTTGCTCAAGGACTCACCGGAAGTAATTCGACAAAAAATATCAACCATGAAGACTGATATCAGACGCAAACGCAGGACAGACCCAGGAGTCCCAAAAGACTGCCCTGTGTTTACTCTACACAAAGCCTTTGTGGCGACAAAGCAAAGAGAGGAATTGGCCCAGGGATGTCGAACAGCCGGAATAGGTTGTTTGGAATGTAAAAATGTGGTCATCGAGAGCCTCCTCAACCTTCTCACCCCTTACAGAGAAAAAAGGGATGAGTTCGAAAAAAAACCTCAGCTTGTTTGGGAAATTCTGGAAGAAGGTAATGATAAAGCAAGACCAGTAGCCCAAAAGACCATGGAAGAAGTTAGATCTGCCATAGGTCTTTAAAAAATAATCGATTTCTATGGACGCCTCTGCAATATATCAGGTAAGGTTAGAAGCTTTCGAAGGCCCTCTGGACCTCCTTTTGTTTCTGATTAGGAAGAGAAAAATTGATATCAATGATATTCCCATGGCTACAATCACCAGAGAATATTTGGAATACCTCAACCATAAGGAAAGAATAAATCTCGACCGGGAAGCTGAATTTCTACTTATTGCTTCGTTCCTCATCTATATCAAATCTCAGATGCTTCTCCCTCGAGAAAAGGCCTTAGACGAAGAAAAAGATCCCCGTCAAATTCTCGTGGATCAGCTTCTTGATTATCAAAAAATAAAAGCAGCCAGCCTCCTTTTAAGAAAAAAGGAAGAAGATGAACTGCAGAAGTGGAAAAGAACAGCTCTCCCCTCTCTGTTTCAAGAGGAAGAGACTGATTTCATGGAAGTCTCTCTCTTTGATCTGGCTGAATCCTTTTTTTCTCTGATGAGGAAAAAAGAGGAAAAAAAGACAAGAACCATCAAAAGAAAAGAATTTTCTTTAGAAGAAAAAATGAAGGAAATTATGGCCGTTTTAAAGGAGAGCTCATTTCTTGATTTTTTGGATTATTTTAGCCAGCAGGAATCTTTTGAAGAAGCTTTAGTCTCTTTTTTTAGCCTTCTGGAACTTATCAAGTCCAGAATAGTCATTGCCATCCAAAAAGGCCCCTTCCAACCGATTAAGGTTAGGCTTAGCCAAGAGGCTCATTTGAAGAGAAAATGATGAAAAACCGCCTGAAAGAAGTCATCGAATCTTTAATCTTTATTTCCCTGGAGCCGCTGACGTTAGAAAAAATAAAAAATGTTCTCCAAGAATATCCAGAAGAGCAGGTTGAGCAGGCCATTAAAGAGCTTCTTGAAAGCTATCTTACGAATGAAAGGGGAATCCAACTCCTCCAATCTGCAGGTGGGTATCTTTTCTCAACAAGCCCCGAGCATGATTTATGGATAAGGCGTCTTTTCAAGTTGGAAAGAAAGGCCAAACTTTCACCTGCAGCTTTGGAGGCTTTGTCAGCCATCGCTTACCATCAGCCTGCAACCCTGGCGGAAATATCGGCAACAAGAGGAGTGGACTCCAGCCACACCCTAAAAACTCTTCTCCAGAAAAAATTAATCAAAATCGTAGGAAGAAAAAAGAGTCCTGGGAGCCCGTTGATCTACAGGACGACCGATAAATTTTTGGTATATTTTGGTCTTACGGACATAAAGGACCTTCCCTCTCCAGAGGAAATTTCAAAAATTCTAGAGGAGGAGAAATATCTTGAGGAAGATGAAAGCTCTGTTCACTAAAAAAACAACCCTTTCTTTTATTATTTCTTTATTACTGGTGGTTTCCTTTTCTTGTCGACCTACAGAAATAAAAATCCCGGAGCCTCCTTCAGACCGCCATCAGCCTTACAATTTTGTCGGGCGAAAAGGGATGGTCGTAGCTGCCCATCACTTAGCTGCAAAGGCAGGCTTGGAGATGTTAAAAAAAGGAGGAAACGCCATCGATGCAGCGGTGACAACAGCGTTTGCTCTGAATGCTAGTGAACCTTTTGCTTCTGGAATCGGAGGCGGAGGATTTATGGTTATTTATCTTGCTTCAGAGAAAAGAGTCACTGTCGTAGATTTCAGGGAAAAAGCTCCTTCCGGGATCCCTGGGGAAATATTCAACGATAAAGGCAAAATAAAATCCACCGGGCTGGCCGTTGCTGTCCCTGGCACCCTGGCAGGATGGGATTATTCTCTCAAGAAATACGGGACAAAAAGCCTGGCCGATGTTACGCAAGAAGCCATTAAAATTGCAGAAAATGGATTCGCGGTGAGCCAAACTTTCAGCCGCATCAATAAAGATCAATACGAAAAACTTATCATGAATGCAGGAGAAGGGACCTGCTATCTAAACAAGGGCTTTCCCTACGAGCCAGGAGACCTGTTCCGAAATCCTGAACTGGCTGGAACCTTAAAACTTATTGCCTCTAGGGGTATAGATGAATTTTATAAGGGGGAGATAGCCCAGAAGGTTGTAAAAGCAGTAAATGAAAAGGGCGGAGTAATGGACCTCAAAGACTTAGCTCTTTATAAGCCGGTTGAACACCCCCCTGTGCAGGGAACATACAAAGATTATACACTTTTTACTATACCACCTCCAAGCTCTGGAGGAGTGCACATTATCCAACTTCTCAATATGCTTGAGAATTGGCCTGTAAAAAAATGGGGTTCTAACTCTCCTCCTTATATCCATCATCTCTGCGAAGCTCTTCGTTTTGTTTTTGCCGATAGGTCAAGATATCTTGGTGATCCTGATTTTATAAAAGTGCCTGTTGAGGAACTTATTTCCAAAAAGCATGCTAAACAGATTGTTTCTCAAATCAAGCCAGATAGTCTTTTAGATTTTTATCCTTTCGGAAGATATGACGAGAAAAAGAACGATCAGGGAAATACGACTCATGTCTGCGTTATTGACGATCAGGGAAATATTGTCTCCTTAACTCAAAGTATTAATCATTTTTTTGGTACGGGAATTGTCCCTGAAAACACGGGCTTTCTACTGAATAACATTATGTATGATTTCTCCCGTGATCTCAGCTCACCTAATGCGGTGGGTCCTTACAGGAGACCTTTAAGCTCTATGAGCCCTCTTATAATGTTTAAGAAAGAAAAGCCGTTTCTGGTCCTGGGATCACCAGGAGGAACGAGAATTTTTTCCTCCCTTACTCAGATAATTATCAATATCACTGATTTCGATATGTCACTAGATGAAGCTATTGAAGCCCCTCGCTTTTTCAGCTATTCCTCCCAAGGAAAGCCGCGAAGCATCTCTCTTGAATCGCGCTTCCCTGAAAAAACCTATGAAGCTCTAAAAAACATAGGACATAGTATCAGAATAAGAGAAGCTTTTGATAAATACTTTGGAGGTGCTCAGGGCATACTGATCCTCCAGGATAAAAAAGTGATTTTGGGTGGGGCTGATTCCCGCAGGGATGGATACGGAGCAGGATATTAATTCATTAGAAAAAAATTGTCATTGCGAGCGTAGCGCGGCAATCTCAACCTTTTTTCATGAGATTACCACGCCTGTTCCGAGCAAAGCGAAGGAATCTTCTGCACTCCTCGTAATGACCTCTCATAATGTGACTTTAGGACAAAGCTTAAAATTTATTTTAAGGATGGCATGATGAAAAAAACCTTTTTTACAACTTTTCTCCTTCTCACTTTTTTCATCCCGGTGATGTTCCCTCAAGAAGAAAAAAAAGTAGCTTCGCCGCTTTTTGAACAACCTCTCCTTATTACATCTGCAGGTCAGAGTGCTGAGGTTAGGCTGGCTTCGGTCCTGGCAAAAAGGGGAGAGCTCAACTTTATCCTCTCCAAAACTGCCACTCCAAAGGATTTAGAGAACATAAAAACCCTTGCCTTGGTCTTAGGGGTAAGCTTGAAAGGTCTTGGAGCGGCGGGCCTTGATATAGCTAAAGAAAAGGAAAGGGTTAATCTGCTCGTTGAAGAAGCTCAAAAGAAAAACATACCTCTCCTTTGTCTCCATCTTGGTGGAGAATCAAGAAGAGGCCAGCTTTCAGATGCATTTATATCTATTTTTCTTCCTAAGGCCAAAATGGTAATCGTCGTCAAATCCGGGAATAAAGACAAGCTCTTCACCAGGCTTTGTGAAGAGCACAAAATTCCCCTGATTGAAGTTGAAAAAACAGTGGACACACTCGAGCCGCTAAAAAATGCATTTAAATAAACAGGCCCTTCCATATTGTGGGAGCGAGACATGTCTCTGGACACCAAGAGAAAATATTTGGGGATGGATGAAGCGACCTTAAAAGAAAGGCTCAGGCAATATGGTTAAAAAACACGTTACTTTTGCCCCAGCGAGTCAAAAGCAACTCGGATCAAGGCATCGCTCTCCTCTCCTTCGGAGAGAAACCGTGCCCGCTCAGCCTTTCTCACGGTTTTTTCACCATACAGCCTTCGCCAAGCTAGGGAGCCCGAGGAATGCCACAAGAGCGAGCAGTAAGAAAATATCTTCACCCAATGGCAAGGCCTGACCCCGGCGAGTTACGCAGCCGCCGCGAAGAGCGGAATTTGAATGGCGTTAAAAATCTTTTGGGAGCGAGACCATCCCCAAATATTTTTATTAAACAATCGAGGATTTGGAGATGCTTCCTGACCGGCCTGGGTCTTAAAGTGTAAAAATGCCCGATTACTTAATCTTCTTTTCAATGGTAGCCATCTTTGTCCTGCTGGCTATGCTTTTGAAACTTCCTATAGGAATCTCTCTCGCCTTTTCCGCTCTGGCCGGCTCCCTTTTGGGAGGAGAAGGAATAGGTCTGCGTCACCTTGTTGAAGGTAGCTTTGGTTATTTTGACACTATCCTTATTATCGTCACGGCCATGATTTTCATGAATGTTCTCCAGGCATCAGGCATTCTGGACACCATTACATCTATTTTGCTAAGAACCTTCTACAAGAGAAAACTCGCTCTGCTTCTCTCTGTCATGGCTTTGATTATGTTTCCAGGGATGATCACAGGTTCCTCTACAGCCGCGGTCCTCACCACAGGAGCTCTCGTTGCTCCAGTACTCATGAAAATGGGGCTTTCCAAAGTTAAAACAGGAGCCTTAATAGCCATGGGAGGAATTCTGGGCATGATTGCTCCTCCAGTAAACATCCTGGTCATGATCATGGGAGGAGGAGTGGATATGCCCTATGCAGGACTCACCCTTCCCCTCCTGATCATAGTCATCCCTCTTGCTATCGTTATATCTCTGTGGCTGGGATACAGGGATATTAAAATCATTGAATATGAAAAAATGAAAGCTATCCTCCCTCCATCCTATTCCAAAAAATATGGTTTTCGGCTGTACCTTCCCCTGATCGTAGTCCTTGTCTTGATGCTCGGTCAAAGCGTCCTCCCCAGAATCATGCCTGACATAGGCATCCCAGCTATTTTACTCTTGGGCAGCTTGATAGGACTTGGCTGCGGCAGGCCCTTTAATTTTTTCAGAACTACTCAAAAGGCCATTCAGCAATCTATCCCCATATCTTGTATTCTAGTAGGCGTAGGCATGTTCATCCAGATCATGACCTTAACAGGAGCAAGGGGCTGGATATTGATATCCTTTCTCTCGCTGCCTTCTGGCCTCCTCTATCTTGGTATAGCCACCAGCATGCCGCTGTTCGGGGCCGTCTCTGCCTTTGGATCTGCTTCCATCCTGGGAGTTCCATTCATACTGGCCCTTATAGACAAGAATGCTATCATTACCTCCTCTGCCTTATCAGCTGTGGCAGGCTTAGGAGATTTGATGCCGCCCACAGCAATGGCTGGTATCTTTGCTGCTCAGGTAGTTGGAGAGGCCAATTACTTCAAGGTTCTCCGGCATTGCCTCATGCCCGCTCTCTTTCAACTTATAATGGGGGTGGCCGTATTACACTTCGCTCCTTTTTTAGATAAATTTATTTAGAGAAAAAGATGCAAATCGTTTACCATCTTATAGTTTTTTACCTGACATGCCATTTAATCTGGTGTCTTTTTCGCGAGAAAAAGTTCTGGAACCAGGTCAGTGTCGCTCTTGTTCTTATCATGTTTCTCCTCCGGCTTTTTTTGATCAAATAAACCATGAGAAATTTAAAAGGAAATTTCGTCTCAGCTCTTCTTCTTCTCTTTGCCATCGCCATTTGTTTCCTCTCCGCTCTCAAATTTCTCAGTATGCAAAAAAAAGAAGCTATCTTCCCCAGCCGTGGACTTACATCCAGAAAAATGCTCAGCTCCTACTTCCCAGAATTGAAGAAAACATGGGGAGACACAGATGTTTACCTCTATGAAGGACAAGAAAAGGGAGGGAACCTTTTGATCCTGGGAGGGGCACACGCCAATGAACCAGCAGGATTCATGTCAGCAGTACTTCTTATCGAAAATATTCAAGTTTCAACAGGAAAAATCATTATTGTTCCCCGGGCTAATAACAGCGGTTTTACCCATAGCCAGCCTCAGGAAGGAAATCCCCAGAGATATTCTCTTGAATCCCCGTGGGGAAGAAGGCACTTTCGCCATGGCTCTCGCCTGACTAATCCGGTCCACCAATGGCCGGATCCTTCTATATACATCAACCCGGCAGGCCAAAAGCTCTCGGGCGCGGATAGCAGAAATCTCAACCGTTGCTACCCTGGAAAAAAGACTGGTTCTTTAACAGAGAAAATAGCCTCTGGAATCATGGAGCTTATCAAAAAAGAAAAAATTGACCTTGCCCTCGACCTGCACGAGGCAGCCCCCGAATACCCAGTTATCAACGCTATTGTCTTCCATGAAAACAGTGCAGACCTTGCAGCTCTTGCTCTCATGGAGCTCCAAATTGAAGGCTTTGAATTTCGCCTGGAAGCTTCTCCCTTAAACCTTCGGGGTCTGAGCCACCGAGAATGGGGAGACCACGCTCAGATTATGGCTATCCTTCTTGAGAGTGCGAATGCATCCCACGGAAGGCTCAAAGGAAAGACATCCCCTGCCCTGATTGTCGAAGGAAAAGATAAGAATTACACGAAAGCAGCCAAGCTTGGACGACTTTTTGTCCCCTATGATGAAGACGGAATCCCTCTAAAGCTAAGAGTGGCTCGCCACCTGGCCGCTGTAAAATCCATCCTCTCAAACCTCGAAGAACTGTATCCTGAGAAAAGAATTGAAATCAAAAATATGCCATCTTCCTCCGAGTTAAAAAAGGTGGGGATAGGGCCTTTTCTCAACCCTCCAAACTGACGCTAAGTCAAGATATTACCGCTATTTAGATTGACAAACAAGCTTTCCCTAATGTACTATAATTGTTCGACCAAATTTCTAGAAATATGGAAATCATAGTAGCCGAAAATTCAGGATTGTGTTACGGAGTCAGAAGAGCTTTGGATATTGCAAGTGAAACTAGACAGAAGAAAGCCGGGAAAGTATTTACTCTTGGAGACCTGATCCACAACCCTCAGATTATAGCCGACTTGGAAAGACAAAAAATTCACTCCATAAACGACCTGGACGGACTCAATGAAGCAACTGTTATCATCCGAAGCCATGGAGCCTCTCCTGATATATACAGATTACTCGCCCAAAAAAACATTGAAATTGTTGATGCTACCTGTCCTATCGTTAAAAAAATTCAAAAATTAGTCGAGCTCCTGGCCAAGAGTAAAGAAGAAATAATCATCGTCGGGAACAAGGAACATCCAGAAATAAAAGGACTTATTGGATTCAGCCAAGGCAAAGGGATAATTATAGAAAATGAGGATCAGGTCAAGAGCTTACCTAACAGAAAAAGAAGAGCGATCCTGGCGCAGTCCACTCAAGACCTCTACCTTTTTGAAAAAATTGTCTCCGCTCTCATCGAAAAAACTAAGGAGTTGAATGTCTACAACACTATCTGTCGCTCCACTCAAACCAGGCAAAAATCCACTTCGGAGTTGGCAGCCTGTGTCGACATGCTTTTCATAGTGGGGGGAAAGAACAGTTCCAACACAAATAAACTATACCAGATTTCAAAAAGGATTCTGCCCAACACACACTTTATTGAAAGCGCAGCTCAGATTAAACCTGAAATGCTTAAAGGAGCGAAAAAAACAGGGATTTCAGGAGGTGCTTCCACTCCTCCTAGAGCTATCCAAGAAGCTGTGGCCAAAATCAAAGCTAACTGCAAACACCAATTTCATAGGGAGAAGACCGTCCAATGTCAGAGATAACAAAAAAAGAAGAGGAACATCTCTCTTCTAAAGATTACGAAAATTTACTGGATCAATACCAATTCGATGCTAAAGAGATAGCCCCTGGAAAAATAATCAAGGGTAAAATTATTAAAGTTACATCAACCCATGTTCTCATCGATATTGGATTTAAGTCTGAAGGCATTATTCCCATGGAGGATTTTAATAACATCCTGGATAAAAGCGAAATCCAACCAGGTGACCATATCGAAGCGATCGTGGAAAGAAGTGACTTAAAAGAAGGGTATCTCGTCCTCTCTCATAAAAGAGCAATCGCTTTCAAAGCTTTAATCAACCTGGAGAAAGCTTACAACTACCAAACATGGATAACTGGGAAAATAATTGAAAAAATAAAAAATGGGTACACTGTTAATGTTGGAATCAATGCTTTCCTTCCTGACTCCCATGCCGACGTAAGGACAGTCAAAGAGCCTGAAAAACTTATAGGGAATGAATATAAATTTAAGGTTATAAAATTTGAGCGCCAATCCGAAAATGCTGTTCTTTCCCGAAAACATTTCCTCCAGGATGAAAGGGAAAAAAGAAGAGTCCGGGTTTTCAGCCAGCTCAGCCAGGGACAAAAAATCGAGGGTCAAGTGAAAAGCCTGACAAATTTTGGAGCATTCATAGATGTGGGAGGAGTGGAAGGGCTCCTTCACATTTCGGATATGTCCTGGGGAAAAATCCATCATCCATCAGAAATCCTTAAAGTCGGGGAAAAAGCAGAAGTTGTAGTCCTCAATTTCAACGAAAAGGAAGAAAAAATTTCTCTTGGGTATAAACAACTGACACCCAACCCTTGGGAAAACGTGGGAGAAAAATATAAGATTGGGCAAACAATAAAAGGCAAGGTAGTAAACCTGGCTGATTTTGGAGCCTTTGTAGAACTCGAAAAAGGAGTGGAAGGATTGATCCACGTTTCAGACCTGACATGGACTCGAAAAGTTGTTCATCCAAAAAAAATCCTTACTCCTGGAGAAGAAGTCACAGTTTCCATTCTGAATATCAATCCTTCTGCAAAAAGAATATCTTTGGGGCTTAAACAAATGATGCCTCATCCTTTAGAATTGCTCAGGCAGAAATACAGTCCTGGAGCCCGAGTCAAAGGCATTATAACAAGCATAACCGATTTTGGTGCATTCATGGAGGTGGAAAAAGGAGTTGAGGGTCTCATCCATATTTCTAATATCTCCTGGAAAAAAATAAAGCACCCTTCTGAAAAGCTAAAAGCTAATGAAGAAGTGGAAGCCATCATTTTAAACATTGATGTGGAAAAGCAAAAATTATCGCTGGGCATTAAGCAGCTAGAAGGCGATATTTGGGAGGATTTTTTCAATCGACAAAAGATAGGAGACCTCGTCAAAACCAAGATCGTCCGCCTAACAGATTTTGGAGTTTTTGTTGAAATTACTCCAGGAATTGAAGGGATTGTTTTCCTTTCAGAGCTAGACGAACAGAAAATTGAAAAGCCAGAAGAGACTTTTTCCCTAGGAGAAGAAAGAATTGCAAAAATCATAAAATTGAACCCTAGGGAGAAAAAAATATCACTCAGCTTTAGACAAGCTCTCTTGGAGCTCCAAAAGTTAGAGTATCAAAAATATATTGCGAACCAAGATAGTAAACTCACTCTGGGGGATGTATTTAAGGATCATTTCGAACAAATTCGATCTTCAAACAAAATGAAGAAAAAGGAGGTAAAAGTAAAGGTAAAAATAAAGGTAAAAGTAAAGGAAAAGGAGGTAAAAGTAAAGGTAAAAGCAAAGAAAAAGGTAAAGAAAAAAATAGAGGAAAAAATAAAGGTAAAAGTAAAGGTAAAGGTAAAGGCAAAGAAAAAGGAGGAAAAAAGATGATCAAAGCCGACTTAATAAACAAAATTTCAAAAGAAATGAACATTTCCAAGCAAGAGGCAGAAACAGGCGTAAATCTTTTTTTTCAGACTATAAAAGAAGCGATCATAAGGGGAGAAGAAATAGAATTAAGGGGTTTCGGAAGTTTCCGCTTCAGACAAAGAAGTTCACGCTCTGGAAGAAATCCTCGAACCGGTGAACCAGTTCATGTTCCTCCTAAGAAGGTTTTGTACTTTAAACCGAGTAAAATCCTAAAAAACCTGATAAATAGTAAATAATGGAATATATCTCTGCTCCTTGGAGAAAAGAATACGTCAGACGATCATCCAAAATGAGCGGATGCATTTTTTGCCACGCTCTTAAATCAAAAGACGACAGAGGAGCGTTCATCCTATTTAGAGGCGCTCACAACTTCATTGTGTTGAATAAATATCCTTATACAGTTGGCCACCTGATGATTGTTCCTTATAAACACGTTTCTTCATTCGAGCGCGCAATAAAAGAATCGACTGATGAGATGGCAGATCTCCTCAAATTGAGCCTGAAGGCTCTGAGAAAGAAATATTGTCCTCAAGGCTTCAACACCGGCATGAATTTAGGCAAGTGTGCCGGGGCAGGTGTTACCGATCATTATCATCTTCATGTGATACCGCGCTGGACCGGAGATTCGCATTTTATGCCTATCGTGGGCGAAACAAAGGTGATGATAGAAAATCTCGAAACGACATACGACCGTCTCTTTCCTCTTTTTCAGAAAGCAAAACTAGGCTCATAAAAAATTGAGGTTTAAAATAGCTTTCTCTTTCTGACGGAAGAGGCAAGTAAACTTTAAAAAAAGAAAAAAAAGGAAAAATGAATTTTGAGCTCACAGAGGATCAAAAGCTTCTTAAAGCTATGGTCAGGGATTTTGCCCAAAAGGAGATTGAACCTAACGTAAAAATCTTAGAAGATACCCACGAATTTCCTCGTGAATTTTTAGATAAACTGGGAAAACTAGGAATCCTGGGTATGACTATTCCCTCAGAATATGGAGGTACAAAAACAGACTATATATCCCTGATTCTTGCCCTTGAAGAAATCGCTCGGGCATCTCCTTCACTGGCTGTTATTGTCAGTGTTCATTGTTCGCTCTTTTGCTACTCCATCATGAAGTTTGGAAATAAGGCCCAGAAGAAAAAATATCTTCCAAAAGCGGCCAAAGGGGAGATGCTGGGAGCTTTTTCTTTGACTGAGCCAGGAGCAGGTTCAGATGCAAAAAACCTTAAAACGAAATCGATAAGGGAAGGTAACTTTTATATTTTAAACGGGACAAAATCATGGGTTTCTACTGGAAGCGAAGCAGATGCCTCTATTATTTTTGCCTCGACAGAGATTAAACCAGGTGTGAAGAAACTGAATGCGTTTATCGTAGAGAAAAATTTTCCAGGACTTTTAGCCTCTAAGATTGAAGAAAAGATGGGGCTGCATTCTTCTTTAACTGCGGAATATGTCTTGGAAGATTGTCAAGTTCCTGCGGAAAATCTTTTGGGAGAAGAAGGAAAAGGAGCAGCTGTTGCCTTCCATTGCCTTGACGGTTCAAGAATCGGCATTGCTGCTCAAGCAGTTGGTCTCGCTGATAAGGCTATAGAAGAGGGAGTTAAATATGCCCAACAGAGAGAAGCCTTCGGTAGGAAAATTTCCGAATTTCAGGCTATTCAATTCATGATTGCTGATATGAGTACACAAAGAGATGCGGCTCGATTGCTAACCTACAAGGCTGCTGATTTAATCGATAAAGGGAAACCCTATGCCAAAGAATCCTCCATGGCCAAACTCTTCGCTTCAGAAGCGGCCAATAAAATTGCCTATCAAGCTTTACAAATTCACGGAGGCTATGGATACTCAAAAGAATTTTTAATTGAGCAACTTTATAGAGATGCCAGAGCTTTCTCTATCTATGAAGGTACTTCTGAGATTCAGCGCCTGGTCATCTCTCGATATTTATTAGAAGAATGTTGATTTGTTTAGATGCAAAAAAAAGGAGACAGGCTACTTTTTCTGTAAGAAAGAAGACAGCGATTAATCGTGGACAAGGCATAGAAAAAGAGGCCAAAAAAATGGGGACAGGCTCCGTTTTTCCGGAATATCCCCATTTTCTTGTCAGGTGTCAGGGAAAAATGGGGCCTGGCCCCATTTTCTTCAAAATTAAGGTGAGACCATGTTAAAAGCAATGCGAAAAAACGTAAAGAAATTGTCTCCCATCCTATGGCTTGTTATTGCTGCCTTTATTATTACTATTTTTGCAGTATGGGGAGGAGCTGGCCGTTTGGGAGAAACAAGAACAACAGGAGCTATTGTCACAATAGGGAAAGAGAAAATTTCCGCGGATCTTTACTTCCAGAATCTAAGGCAAAGACTTGAGGGCTTAAAAAGAGAGTTCAAAGACCTCGATAGCAAACTCATCCAGCAGCTCAATATTCCTAGACAAGTCCTCGAGCAGATCATCCAACAAACCCTTCTTTCTCAAAAAGCTCAAGAATTAGGCATAGATGCTTCTTCGGAAGAAATTCGAGAAAAAATTATTGCTTATCCTATTTTTCAAAAGGAGGGAAAATTCGTCGGGTTTGAAGAATACAAGAGAATTCTGGAATGGAACCGAATTTCCATCTCAAAATTTGAAGAAAGCCTCAAAAAAGAGATTATCCTCAACAAAGTCATGAAAGTCCTCACGGCTGGAATCACTCTTACTCCTGAAGAACTTTGGGAAAATTATAAAAACAGGAACGAATCAGCAAAGATGGAATTTGTCATCCTTGAAACAGAAAAGATAGAACTTAAAGAGGAACCCCTTTCTAGCGAAATTAAAGAATACTTTGAAAAGAACAAAGAAAAATACGAAATCCCTGAAAAAAGAGAAGCTGCATTTGTCTTTTTCAAAACAGAAGACATAAAAGCAGGAATCGAACTGACTGATTCTGAGATAGAAAAATACTATAAAGAGAATGAATCACAGTTCAAAGATCCTGGAAGATTGAAGATCAGTAGAATCTTCATCCCTTATGATGAGAAAGAAAAAAAGCTTGTTTTGGCAGAAGCCCAAGGAATTTTAGAAAAAATTAAAGGTGGCGAAGATTTCGGTGATTTAGCAAAAAAGCATTCCAAGGATAATAAAGCAAACAACGCCGGGGACTGGGGCCTTTATGAGTGGCAAACATTATCCTCTGGGGAGAAGACAGAAATTGAGAAACTTTCTGAGGGGGAAACTTCCGGCACCGTAGAACTTGAAGATGGGATTTCTATCCTTAAAATCACAGAAAAAAAGCCATCGCGGATAAAGCCTCTTGAAGAAGTCCAAGAAAGAATAAAAAGTGCCGTCATGGACCAGAAAGCCAGAGAGATGGCCGAGGAGAGAATTAACAGATTAGAAAAAAGGGCAAGAAAAGAAAAAAGCCTTAGCGCAGGCGCTCAAGCAATTGGCTTTGAATTAAAAAATACGGGCCTTCTCAAAGAGGGAGAGACCATAGAAGACATTGACTCTGCCGGCACTATAAGCACAACTCTTTTCGAACTCAAAGAAAAGGAAATGTCTTCCCCTATCTATACATACAAAGGTGTGGGAATTGTCCAGCTCGAAAAAGTTGAACTTCCTCGCCCAGCTAACTTTGAAGAAGTGGAAAAAGAAGTCAAAGAAGAATTCATGGTTTTAAGAAAGAAAGAGAAGGCCTTGGAAAAAATGAAAAAAGTAAAGGCTGAACTCAAAAAAGCAAGCCTTGAGGGCCTGGCCGAAAAACATGGTCTTGAATACAACACTGCCGAAGAACACAAACGGGGACAGTATCTAAGCGTTATCGGAGAAAATTCGAAAATCGATGAGCTCGCTTTTTCTCTTCCTCTAAAGGAAGGAAGCGAACCCGTCGAGTTTGAAGAAGGTTATGTCCTGATTAAAATACTGGACAGGAAAGAAGTAACCCAAGAAGACCTTGAGAAAGATAAGGAAACAGAAAAAGAAAATTTGCTGGAGTCAAAAAAGAACAAATTCTTCCAATCTTATATGTACAAATTAAGAGAAGAAAAAAAAGTTAATATAAAATATGATGTTTTCCTTAAGATCAATTCTGATGTCCTCTCCAGGTACGGAGGAGAAAGATAAAGGAATCAGACCTTTTATAAATTTGATCCTAAAAATATAATATCTAAGATAAGAGTTTTTACTCTTTTCTCCAGAGCATCTCTGAATTTATCCACAGTTTCTGCAAATTCCCCCGCTAAATAATCAGTGATGTACATAGGTTCCCCTATTTTGACTCTAATCTTAGCCGGAACTAGAAAAGGAACCTGGGTTCCGAGCATGGCTATGGGGGTTACAGGAACAGAAATTCCCTCCTCTTTATACATATTATAGGAAAGGACGGAGGCTCCTCTCTTGAAATAACCCACGTAAGGGTTAGGATTCTTTTCTATCACCCGGCCCAGGCCTTGAAGCGTGATGATCGCTTTTCCTTTTTTTAGATATTCTTGACATTTCTCCATAGCCATTCTCTTTCCCTGGTTTAAATCCACAGGAATAGTCCCCACTTTAGCAGCGTTGGCTGAAACATAGTTGACAGCAAGGGACTTTAGGGGACTGAGGACTAAATCCAGCAAGAGACCAAAGTTTTTCATATGTATCTTTAGATGACGTCTTATAAGATAATTGAGTTCATCTTTATTGAATATCATCCTGTTAGCTGTAAAAAAAGTCGGCCGAGGAATGATTTTGAATAAAGTGGCAATATCTTTAAACGTCCCGATATGATTGCCAACTATAATATTAGGCCCTCCTTTGACAAAATTCTCTTTCCCCGTTATCTCAATTTTTTTGCCAAGGAGGGCAAAATTACTTGCCCCCTTAATAATTGGCTCTCGTTTTTTTAATTCTTCTTCGAAGGTTGCCATTTCACCAGTTCTTGATTCTTATCTTATACGAATTAAAATCTCACTGCAAGGATGAAAGCGTCATAGATATCTCCTATCATCAGGATGAGATTGCCGCGTTCTCCTGCCCATTTATAAAAAGAGCCTAGGCGCCCTTCAGGTAACGCATTAGTATAAATTGCGTTTGTATGATTAAAAGCAAAAAACAAGACCTGACCCCGACTTGAACTCAACTTGAAAATAGGAAATAATCATGGTAATTTAGCCCTAAAAAACATTACTAAAGAGTCTCTCTTAAAAAGTTTATTAAGAAGGAGGAAAAGATGATGATCCTAATTCACCAGGGGCAGATTTTTGCACCTGAGCCTTTGGGTAAAAAAGATATTTTGATTACGGGAAGCAAAATTGTTGCCATAAAAGAACCAGGGCAGATTAGGATTGAAGGATTGGATGTCCAAGTAGTCAACGCCTCGGAAAAGATTATTATACCCGGATTTGTAGACAGCCATGTCCACATATTGGGTGGAGGCGGGGAAGGAGGACCAGCTACAAGAGCACCCGAAATAACTGTAGAAGATATCGCTTCGAGCGGAGTCACGACTGTCATCGGCTGCTTGGGAACTGATGGGACAACGCGCCATATGCAATCTCTTCTGGCTAAAGCGAGAGGTCTTGATGCGGAAGGAATCACAACTTATATCTATTCTGGATCCTATCAAATTCCAGTCATAACACTCACAGGAAGTATTCGTTCTGATCTCATCCTCATCGATAAAGTAATCGGAGCAGGAGAAATAGCTATTTCTGACCACCGCTCTTCCCAGCCCATCTTTGCCGAAATCGCCCGCCTTGCAGCTGAATGCAGGGTCGGGGGAATGCTCGGAGGAAAAGCAGGGATTCTCCACTTCCATTTGGGCGACGGAGCTCGCAAATTAGAGATGCTCTTTAAATTGATAAAGGAAACAGAAATTCCTCCCACTCAAGTCATACCAACTCACGTCAACCGTAACAGTGAACTACTGGGGGAGGCCATCGAGTTTATCCTTCAAGGAGGTTATATCGATCTAACAGCAGGCGCCGAGCCTGAAGCAAAGGATAATGGTGGAATTAGTATAGCAGCAGCTATCAAACTGTGCCTTAAAAAGCAGGCTCCCCTCACCCATATCACAGTAAGTTCAGACAGCAACGGAAGTATGCCTGTTTTCGACAAAAAAGGAAACCTTACCGGTCTGACTATTGCAAGCGAGAGAAGCCTCCTAGAAAATTTCCGTTATTTAGTGCGACAAAAAATTCTGAGTGTCCAGGATGCTCTGAAGCTCTTTTCTGCCAATCCGGCCACATTTTACAAACTAAACCAAAAAGGAGAGATCAAAGTCGGAAGAGATGCTGATATAATTTTATTCGATAAAGACTTTAATCTAACAGATTCTTTTGCTATGGGTCGGATGATGATCTCCGATAGAAAGTTAATCGCAAAGGGAACGTTTTCTTGAGATTGTAAAGCGCAAGAGCAAATCGCAAATTTAATTTTAAATAAAAGGAAGGAAAAATGGAAAAAGAAGCAAAAAATGAAATAAGAAAACACAAAGAGCCTGGCCTTGTCATTGCCTTGATTCCTCTGATTTTTATGATCCTTCTTTTTGGCATAGGCTATGGTGTATACAAAATCAAGGCTCCTGTTCTCCTAATCACCGCTGCCTTTCTGACGGCGTGGATAGGGCTCTTTCTGCGTTTCAAATGGAAAGAGATGGAGGAGGGAATCGTAGACAGTATTCGAAAAGCCCTGCCAGCTATCTTGATCATGCTTTGTGTCGGGATCATGATCGGCTCCTGGATTGCATGCGGAACAATTCCTATGGTTATTTACTACGGCTTGAAGCTCATAACTCCGAAGTTTTTCTTGGTTACTGCCTGTTTTGTCTGCTCAGTCACTTCTTTGGCGACCGGAACATCCTGGGGTACTATCGGCACCCTGGGGGTTGCTTTCATTGGAATTGCTACAGGCTTGGGAATCCCCTTAGGACCAGCAGCTGGAGCGATCATTGCCGGAGCTTACTTTGGTGACAAAATGTCTCCTTTTTCCGATGTTGCCAATCTGGCACCTGTCACTGCGGGTTCAAACCTTTTTGACCATATCAAACACATGCTCTGGTCAGCGACTCCTGCCTGGCTCATAGGTCTGTTTATCTACTTCATTGTCGGACTCAAATATGGAGGAAGAAAAATCGAATCCGATAATATGATCATTATCACTCAAACAATAAAGGAAAACTTCAACTTTAATATCCTTCTCCTCCTTCCGATGGTAATCGTTTTTTATTTTGCCTTCACCAAAAAACCCACCATTCCCGGAATGCTCATTTCCTCTTTTGTAGCAGGAATATTGGCCATCATTTTCCAGAAAGCCTCAATCACGGATGTTGCCACAGCTATGAATACAGGCTACCAGGCCCATACTGGCGTGGAACTGGTGGACAAGCTCATCTCTCAGGGTGGAATGATGAGCATGATGGAAGTTCAGCTTGTGGCTTTTACAGCCTTTAGCTGGGGGGGGATTATGCAGCGCACAGGGCTTCTCTCTGTCATTCTTGGTCGAGTGATGAGATTCACCAACAAGGTATGGAGCTTAGTGCTGACTACCATCGGTTCTTCAATTGTCACAGCCTTGGCCACAGGAAGCTCCTACCTCTCTATGATTCTTCCCGGAGACCTCCTTTCTCCTGTTTATAAGAAAAGAGGACTTGCCGCAAAAAATTTATCCAGGATTATCGAAGAAAGTGGCGCTATCATGGTTCCTCTTATTCCTTATAGTATGGCTGGTGTTTACATAACAGGAATCCTGGGTGTTTCGACTTTTTCTTATGCGCCATGGGCCATAATGAACTACGCATCTGTTGTGATTTTAGCCATTTATGGATTTACAAAATTCACCATGGCTCCAAAAATAAGAGATGATGAGACCCAGATCGGAAGCTGACAGAAACCAGGAGAAATCTAGCGCGGGAACTTTTTTAGGCGCTAATCTTCCTTTTCAAATTCTGTGAGGGCTTTTTTAAATCCCTCTTCAGCTCTTTTCTTCTTTTTCTTCTCTAATTCTGCAGTTGCTTCAAATTTTCGTTCAAACTCACCTTTTTTCTTTTTTTCCTTTTGCAGCAACTCTTCTAACGATTCCTTCTTTTTCCCCCCTTTCTTTTCAAACTGAATCACTTCTTTATTGACAGGATCAGTCCAGAGTATTGATTTGCAACAGGGACAGATAATTTGAAACACCTGCTTTTTTTCCTTCGCTTTTCTCATTTGATATGAACTTTATCAAAAAAACAAAACCTAGTCCAGAGTCGTAAGCATCAAATTTCCCGGGATAACTAGTTGCTATGTTCAGGACAAAAATTTTGGGAAATAGCTGCAGCGATCATTGAAGAAAGGCTCAGGCAATATGGTTAAAAAACACGTTGCTTTTGCCCCTGGGAATAAATGGGGCCAGGCTCCATTTTATGTATGAGAATGTCCTCTTTCTTACAAAATGGAGCCTGGCCCCATTTATTTTCTTTCTCACGGTTTTTCACCATACAGCCATCGCCAAACGAGAAAAAGGGGACAGGCTACTTTTTCTCAAAGAAAAAGAAAGTTTCTACTCATGGACAGAACAACAGAAAAAGTAGCCTGTCCCCTTTTTCTCCGAGTATGTCTGAGCGAAGCGAGTTGTGCAGACGCCGAGAAGAGCGAATGGAGAATGGCGTTAAAAATCTGAAGGGAGCTGGGCTATTTCCCAAAATCTTCTCCAATCACCGATTTGGAGATGCTGCCTCCTGCTTTTCCATTTCGTTTTTTTTCAGAACGTTTATATCGTGTTTTTTTATTAATTTAAAAAGTCCTTGCCTGCTTAAGCCTATTTCTTCTGCAGTCCTAGCTCTGTTGGAATTCCAACGGGCTAAGGCTTGGTTTAAAAATCTTTTCTCAAATTCGGCTCTTGCCTGGAAGAAACCATAGGAGGATGCAGTAAAGCATTCTCTATGAGGATTGATCCTTAGAGAAATACATTCTTCTTTAATAAAATCATCTTCTCCAGCAAAGACTAAACATCTTTGAATTTCATTCTGAAGTTCTCTAATGTTTCCCGGCCACGAGTAGTTCAGCAGCAACTCCAAAGCTCTGGGTGAAAAATATGCCCTTTCTCGCTTCATCTCAGTACAGTATTTCTCGAGAAAATGATTCAAGAAAAAAAGGAGATCTTCTCTCCTCTCTCTCAGAGGAGGAAGTTCAATGGCAATAATCTTTAGGCGATAATACAAGTCTTCACGAAAATTTTCTCGTTCAATTTCCTTTTCAATATTCTTGTTGGTCGCACTTATGAACCTCACATTAATCAATCGTGGCTTATTTTCACCAATTCTTCTTATTTCTTTTTCCTGAAGAAGGCGAAGAAGCTTAACCTGCAGATGAAGAGAAAGATCTCCTATTTCATCTAAGAAAAATGTCCCCCCATCTGCTTCTTCAATCAGTCCAGGCTTATCTTTCACAGCCCCGCTGAAGGCTCCTTTCACATGTCCGAATAATTCGCTCTCCAGCAGAAACTCAGGTATAGCTCCACAATTCACGGCAACAAATTCTCCATTTTTTCTTGTTCCATTCTCATGAATAGCCTTTGCTACCAGTTCCTTTCCAGTGCCACTCTCTCCCGATATAAATACAGGAGCATAGCTATTCTTTACCCTGTCTATCAAATTGAGAATATGGCGAAAAGTTTTGCTCTGCCCCCCAAGCAAAGGCTTTGCCAGATCAACGCTCCTTTCTCCAATTTCTTGGAACTCTTCTCGATTTTTCAAAATCAAGTTGATAGGCTTTGAGATTGCAATCACAAATTCTAAATTCTCCCGAGTAAAGGGCCCTAATCCATCCTTTCTCTCGAGATATATTGCACCAGCAGGCTTATTCTCTATAATAAGAGGAAGACAGAGGACATTCTTCAGGTTATTCCCACTATCTAACAAAACAGAATCTACTTTAAAATCGCTTATGATGATGGGTTGTTTTTCCTCAAGGGCTTTTTTGATTATCTCTGTATTGATTTCATTACTCTCAGATTGGGCGATCTCTCGTGACTCTTTAAAAACAACTTGATTCATATTATTCATCAAAAGAACCATGATGCGTGATGAAGGTATCTCTCCCATTATTAAGTCTAGCAGCTTGGGAAGGAGTGAATAAGCTAAGGATAATTTCATGTTCTTTTAGGCCCAGACTCCCTTTTTATTTATTTATCATAAATATTTTTTCTCAACACGCTCTACCCTTGAAACCTGTATGCCATTTCTTTTTTCAGTAAGCATGACGATTTCTCCAGCAAGTTTTTCTCATGACGTATTTTATTGATTAATCCCCTCCAAGTGCTAAACCTGGATTATTCAGGTATCCCCTCTAGGTGATAAACCTGATTTATTCATGAATTATGGTTTATGAAGGGAAGCAGGTAGTCTGCTTTTGCTATTTTTGAAGTTTTTTTTCTATGAATTTTATCTTTCTACTGACATCCTTGTATTCAGGATTCCATTTTTTGATTTCAGTATAGAGGGTGAACGCTTTTTCGATCTCTTTCAATTCTTCATAGATTGAGGCCAATTCATATTTTAAAGCATAAAACCAATCAGATTCCTCTTTAGTAATTTTCAAAGCTTTCATTAACCACTTCGCAGCTTCCTGAGAATCCTTTTTCTGCCTGTAGCAATTGCTGATCACAGTATAACATTCCACAGTTCTGCTCTTGTCCTTGGAGGCCAGCTTAAATTCCTCGATGGCTTCATCTAACAAACCTTGTTCCAGAAAAGCAATACCTAAGTTAAACCTGAAATAGGCCTTTTTCCCAAATAACTTGGTTTCTTCCGCAGAGACTTTCTCTACCCGCTGCAGAATTTCATCCACTTTAGCCTGAGGAGAGGTTTTACTAATAGTATCAAGTTTCTGACTTATCCTGGGATCATCAGGATAGCTTATCCTTAAATTCTCAAGAATCCTTCTCGCATTTCTCAACAAACCTTGTTCAACGTATAAATCAGCCTGAGCTAAACTCATTTCTAATTTCTGTTCTGTTCCTTCTAAAAGATCTAGCCTTCCGTCCGCTTCTTTTTTCTCTTTGAGAGATAACTCCGTCTCTTTTTTTCTATCGAGAATTAGCTCCATTGTCTTTGGCCCCATGGAAGGTTCTGCCACCTCTTTCTCCTCTACCGGAGGTGCTTCTACTTCCTTGGTTACTTCTATAGGTACTTCTACTTCCTTGGTTACTTCTATAGGTGCTTCTGCTTCTTTGGTAACTTCTATAGGTGCTTCTACCTCCTTGGTTACTTCTATAGGTGCTTCTGCTTCTTTGGTAACTTCTATAGGTGCTTCCAGATCTTTCTCTTCACTCACAGGAATCTTCATCTCCTCAGCTTCTTTTTCTACCTGGGGAGGTTCTTCTCCCTCTCTGCTCAAGGGTACCTCTGCCTCTTTCGTTTCTTCTGGAGGCACATCCGGCTCTATCTCTCCAGCCACAGGCGACTCTACTTCTACCGTTTTCCCTAAAATTGCCTCAGTTTCTTTCGGCTCTGCAAGAGTCTCTTCCGCTTCTCTCGTCGCTTCTTCTAATGATATCCCCGGCGCTTTCTCATTACCCACTGGTGACTCTACTTCTAGCGTTCTTCCTGAAGGCACTTCCTCCTCTTTCGGCTCTGCAAGAGTCTCTTCCGCTTCTCTCGTCGCCTTTTCTAATGATATCCCCGGCTCTTTCTCATTGCCCACTGGTGACTCTACTTCTAGCGTTTTTCCTGAAGGCACTTCTTCCTCTTTCGGCTCTGCAAGAATCCCTTCCGCTTCTCTCGTCTCGGGTAAAGGCACCTCCACCTCCTTCGCTTCTTCCATAGGGAACTCTGCCACTTTCTCTATCTCTGGAGCTCCAAATTTTCTTAGCAGACGATTGTATTCGTCGCTAATCTCATCATCCTTAGGACAAAGCCTAACAAGCTCGCTTAAGACAGGTAATGATTCCTTTCTAACATCTTTTTTATGGTATTCTTCTAGAATAATCCTGTAAACTATCTCTAGATTCTTCGCTTGATTATTTGATTTATAAATAGAAGCCAATCCCTCTAGAGTGGGAAGGTGGGCTTTTTTGGATGAGATAATAAGGCCGAGAAGGCCGATAGCTTTATCGAATTTTTGTTGTTGTATAAAATTATCAATCATAGGTTCGTAAAGCTCAAAAGCCTGATCAAGGTTATCCCGGAGAACATTGATATGCCCTAATTTGACTGTTGCAGTAACGTCCTTGGGTCGAAGGGAGATAATCTTAGAAAATACCTCCTCAGCTTTTTCTAATTTTTGGTCATCAAAATAAAGATTGCCCATTTGCTTGAGAGCTTTAACATTGTCCTTGTCTTTTTTCAGAATATCATCGATAAGAGATAGAGCTTCTTTCTTTTCATCCTCTCTCTTGAAGAGATCAACCAAATTGGACAACGTCCTTGGGTGATCTGCCTTTAGCTTTTTTGCACGGTTAAGTAATTCCCGCGCATGTTTCAGGTCGTTATCACGAATCTTTAATTCAGCCCCCTCATTCAACTCATCAACCGCCTGATCAGTTGATCCATCCCTTGTGTATAGGTCAGCCAGAGCAAGCCTTGCCTCCGGATCTTTCTTATCTAATTTTTTGAGTTTTTCGTATAAAAAGATAGCTCTTTTTATTTGATTATCTCTCATTAAATCCTGTCCAACTTTCAAATATTCTGCTTTTGCTTCAGATGGAAATCCTTGCCTGGCATAAAGATCGCCCAATTTCATCGCTGTTTCAGTGTCTTTTGGATCTAATTTACTTATCTTCTTATAAACTGCCATCGCTTGGGAGTATAAGCCCCTTTCTTCATAATGGCCGGCAACCTGGGCAAGTTCCTCTAACGCCCTTATTTTCTGATTCATTTTCAAATATAGGTTGCTAATGATATTTCTGACATTGACCTCTTGAGTGTCTCCTGTTAACAATTTCTTGTATTCAGATATTGCGTCTGTCAACTTTCCCTTCTTGACGTATTTCTCAGCAAGTTCCCTTGTTTTACCTCTATTAGTGTCTCTGGTTTTTCCTTTAGTTCTATTAGGACTCATCTCACTTATTCCTAAGATTAAAAGTAAGCCTATGAAATAATGTTGGCCCCGTCTCTTTTAATGCTCTGTAGTGTTCCCTTGTCCCATAACCTTTATTTTTAGAGAGGGCATATCCTTCATAAACTTTATCTAGATGGATTATCATTTCATCTCTAAGAACCTTAGCCACTATGGAAGCAGCTGCAATTGAAATGCTTTTTCTGTCACCTTGGACGATACTTTTCTGAGGATAATTTACATCATTTATCCTAAATCCGTCAACTAGAATAAAATCTGGAGCTACAGGCATGTTCTCAACGGCCCTTCTCATGGCGCTTAACGAAGCCCAGTATATATTTTTTTGATCAATCTCATAATTTGTGGCCGAGCCTATCCCTACAGAAACTGCATTGGCTAAGATAGCTCCCGCTAGTTTCTTTCTCTTTGGGGGAGATAATATTTTAGAATCATCGATTTCATCTGCCCATCCTGATAAGCCAGACCTCATTAGCACCAGAGGAAGAATAACGGCGGCGGCAATGACAGGACCAAAAATAGCACCTCTTCCGACTTCATCGACTCCTGCTATAGCCCTGAATCCATTTTTTATAATTCTTTTCTCAATCTGAAAATCTGCCATTTTAAAAAACTTGCACCGAGCAGAGTCCTGAAGTCTAGAACGGAAGTGCTACGGAAGGATACTTTCTTTCCAAAAATGAAATCACGCTTGTTTCTTATTCCAACCGTAAGTCAGCCTTTTCCTTCTTTAAGAAAAACAAATACTATCGGTGATTTACCCCATAAAACAGTCAAAATCAATCTATTCAGAATGTCTTTTTTGTCTCTTTTCTTTAAGTTTGGCCGCTTTGCCTTTAAGTTCACGAAGATAGTATAATTTGGCTCTTCTGACCTTTCCATGCCTAACAGCTTCAGTCTTTTTGATCATCTTGGAATGGAGAGGAAAGATTCTCTCTATTCCAATACCGAAGGAAATTTTTCGAACAGTGAAAGTTGCCCCCAAGCCAGAACCTCTTTTGGCGATGACATCCCCCTGAAAAACCTGAATTCTCTCCTTATCTCCTTCTCTTATTATGACATAGACCTTAACCGTATCTCCCACCTTAAAAGAATCTGAATCTTTTTTTAGAAGTTTTTCCTCGACCGAATCAATCAGATTCATCTTTTTTTCCTCTCTTTTCTGTTGGTATTTGTTCCAGGATCTTTTTCTCCTCTGCTGATAATTTTCGACTCTCCAGAAGATCAGGTCTTTGAAGCCATGTCTTCTCTAAAGATTTCTTTCGCCTCCAAGATTCAATCTTGCTGTGGTCTCCGGAGAATAGAACTTCGGGAACTTCCATCCCTCTAAAATTGCGCGGGCGCGTGTACTGAGGAAATTCCAATAAGCCCTCATAAAAAGAATCATTTTTAACTGATTCCACGTTTCCCACAACTTGGGGAATGAACCTCGAAATCCCGTCCACGACAACAATAGCTGCTGGCTCACCTCCTGTGAGAATATAGTCTCCGATGGAAATCTCTCCTGTCACCAGATATTGAATCACTCTTTCGTCAACTCCTTCATAACGACCACAGATGAGAATGACTTGAGGATGTTGCGCTAACTCCTCAGCCAAACGAAAATCAAATTTCCTTCCTTGAGGAGAAAGAAGGTATACAAGTGTTTTCTCACTCCGTTTAATTTTCTCTACAGCAACAAAAATAGACTCAGACTTAAGGACCATTCCCTGGCCACCACCGAAAGGGCGGTCGTCTACCTGCTTGTGCTTATCGAAGGTGAAATCTCTCAGATTATGAACATGAACTTCTATTAATCCCTTATCCAGGGCCTTCTTTATAACTCCTTTCGAGAACACACTCCCGAACATTTCGGGAAAGATAGTAATTATATCAAATCTCATCCAATTCTGAAAGACCCTCGGGCAGGTCGACAACGATTTCCTTCCGCTTCAGGTTGACCTTAAGGCATATGGGCTTGGTGAAGGGCACAAGGATTTCTCTCTTTCCTTTCGCGACAACCAAAAGATCATTATTTTTTATGCACAACAGATCTTTAACGCTCCCGATTTTTTCTCCATTTTTTTTGACAACAGAACACCCGATTATCTGGAAATAATAGTATTTACCTTTTTCTAGAGTTCGGAGGTCTTCTTCTGGGAGTAGAATTTCCAGTCCCGCTAACTCACGAGCCTGAGGAAGAGAGTCAATTCCCTTCAGCTTGAGAATGTAGAACTCTTTATAGGGGCGGAAGGATTCAACTTGAAATCCTTCTCGAACTCCCTTTCTTTCCAGAAATATCTTTAAAAAAAAAAGGCTCTTGAGGGTACTCAGGATAAGGCTTAATCCTTAGTTCGCCCTTATTTCCCTGGCTCTTTATAATTTTTCCTATGCTGACCAAACTATCCTTTTTCGATTATTTCGAGATTGAATCTTCTCTTCAGTTTCATCCCAGCAGCACCAAGAATAATTCTCATGGGCCGTGCTGTTCTTCCCTGTTTGCCGATAACCTTACCCAAATCCTCCTGAGCAACCTTGAGTTCAAGAATCGTGGTTTGTTCCCCTTCTAACTGGGAAACGGATACCTGGTCCGGGCTGTCAACTAACGATTTGGCAATCAATTCAACGAGTTCCCTCACTGTAATCTCCCTTAAGTTTTAGAATGTTGATTGGAAAGCTTTTCAGATTTGGAAACTTTATGTAAAAGAGATTGGACTGTTTTAGAAGCTTGAGCTCCTCTCTCTAGCCAATAATTTGCTTTTTCAATATCAACTTTGATTTCAGGGGGTTCCTTTAAAGGATCGTAATATCCTATGATCTCCTTCGCTTTACTCTCCCTCGGTCTTTCTGAATCGATAACGATGATTCGATAAAAAGGCCTTTTCTTGGCTCCGAGTCTCATGAGTCGTATTGCAATCATTTTCTGTTCATTCTTATTAAATACAATAAATAACTTGTGCTTGATAAATCAAACACCTACATCTCAGATAATGAGAGATGATATCTAAATTTTCTCTTTTAGTCAACTAACTCCAGAAAGAATTTTCTGGAAGGAAGATTTTTTCATCATTTTTCTCATTTCTATAAATTGCTTCAATAACTGGTTCACTTCAGAAACAGGCCTTCCGCTTCCCTTCGCAATTCTCATCCGGCGGCTCCCGCTTATCATTTTTGGATTTTCCTTTTCCTCAGGAGTCATTGAGTTGATAATGGCCTCATAATGAAGAATCTTCTTGCCATCAATATTCATCTTGCTGACATCCTTGAAAGGACCAGATTCAGGCAATAAACTCAAAATTTGGGAAAGTGGTCCCATTTTCTTCATCTGAACGAGCTGTTTTTTAAAATCTTCTAGGCTGAACTCTAGTTTCCGGAGCTTGCGGGCTAGCGCTTTTGTTTCTTCTAGATCAGCCTCCTTCTCTGCCTTCTCGACTAAACTCAAGATATCGCCCATCCCCAGAATCCGGGAAGCCATGCGGTCAGGATGGAAAACTTCGAGCTTATCGAATTTTTCCCCCACACCTATGAATTTTATAGGCTTGCCTGTCACTGTAACTATCGACAAAGCTGCTCCTCCTCTTGCATCGCCATCGAGCTTGGTTAAAATAACGGAAGTCAACCCAATTTTTTCCTCAAAGACTTGGGAACTTTTCACTGCATCCTGACCGGTCATAGAATCCCCCACATAGATCACTTCTGCGGGTTTGAGAATATCTCTCACCATTCGAAGTTCCTTCATAAGGTCATCATCTACATGAAGTCTCCCTGCTGTATCGACGATGAGAGGATCAAAACCTCGGTTTGTGGCATGCTTGAGGAGCTCTTTGAGAGCTTCGGGAGGAGAAGACATTTGCTCTTTTGTCATTTCGTAAAAGGGGAGGTTGAGCATTTTGGCAATCATTTTCATTTGCTCTTGAGCAGCTGGCCTCTTCAGATCAAATGAGACAAGAAGAGGATTTTTCTTGAGATTCAAAATCCACTTTGCGAGTTTTCCGCAGGTTGTTGTTTTCCCAGAACCTTGAAGCCCGACCAGCATGAAAATTGATGGGGGATGGCTCGAAAATTCCAATTTTTTTGCTTCCTGTCCTAAAATGGAAGTCATCTCATCTCTTACTATCTTGATGACTTGCTGAGCAGGAGTAAGACTCGAGAGAACTTTCTCGTCCAGTGCTTTATATCTGACTCTCTCTTCAAATTCTTTCACAACTCGATAGTTAACATCAGATTCAAGAAAGGTTAGACGAATCATCCTTAAGGCCTCAGCCATGTTTTTTTCAGTGATTTTTCCTTCACCACGGAGAAATTTCATAACCTTTTGAAGGCGATTCGATAATTGATCAAGCATCTTCTTCCTCCGAACTCAGGCCCTACTATCGAGAAGAAAAACTCCTCTACATTTTACTGTCCAGATTCTGTCATAATAAGGCCTAACCCCAGTAAAGTCAACGTATTAAGGGGACATTCCCCAAAACATGGAAGCATTTCCAAATCCGTGATGACTGATTGCTAAGGTATAGGTTTTGGGAAATAGTTGCAGCGACCATTGAAGAAAGGCTCAGGCTATATGGTAAAAAAACACGTTGCTTTTGCCCCCAGAATAAATGCAGAATAAATGGGGCCAGGCTCCATTTTGCAAGAAAGAAGACATTCTCAACTTGAAGACATAACAACAGAAAATGGAGCCTGGCCCCTTTTTCTCCGCCTTTTTCTCCGATAATGTTTGAGCGGCATGAGTTACGCAGACCCCGAGAAGAGCGAATGGAGAATGGCGTTAAAAATCTGAAGGGGAGCGAAACTATTTGCCAAAACCTTTTCTAATCACGGAACTGGAAATGCTTATAACCCATTTGACTACTTGACATTTTTTCGTATTGTGATTAATGTATTACTAATTTTTTTTAAAAGTGTTATAAAGAGGACCATGAGGTTCCTATCTAATGCATGTTAAGGAAATGATATGAGTTTGAAGATAGACTACAAAGAGATAAATAAACTCATACGTCTTATGGAAGAGAAAAACTTGTCTCTCTTCGAACTGGAGGTAGAGGGGCTGAAGATCAAAATCGGCAGAGACCTCGCCTCTGCTTTTGCATCTGAATCCGCTCCTGCTCTCAAGGCATCTAAAGATCCAGGAACAAAAGCAAGCAACACACCTTTAGAGGCCACACCACAGGAAGGAAAGAATGATCTTTACTACATCACATCTCCTATGGTCGGAACTTTTTACAGTGCTCCAGAGCCCTCTTCCTCTCCTTTCGTTGAAATAGGTGACCCCGTGAAGAAAAACCAAACTCTCTGTATTATTGAAGCAATGAAATTGATGAATGAAATTGAATCAGAGGTTGATGGTACTCTCAAAAAAATCTTTATCGAGAATGGAAAACCTGTCGAATACGGGCAAAGATTGTTTGCCATCCAGCCACTCTCCTAATCTTAGATGTTTTCTAAAATCTTAATTGCAAATCGTGGGGAGATTGCCCTGCGCATTATCCGGGCAGCCCGAGAATTGGGCTTTAAAACTGTAGCTGTCTTCTCTGAGCCAGACAGAAATTCTCTGCACACCCTGCTTGCCGATGAGAAAATCTGCATAGGCCCTGCTAAAGCCTCTGAAAGCTATCTCAACATTCCCAATCTCCTTAGTGCGGCTGAGATTACTAAAGCCGATGCCATTCATCCTGGCTACGGATTCTTAGCGGAAAATCCCCGTTTCCCTGAGATCTGTGAAACTTCAAGCATAACTTTTATCGGTCCTCCCGCTTCTCTCATGAGGCTCATGGGAGATAAAAATAGAGCTCGCCAAGAGATGGAAAAAGCCAAATTACCCGTTATTCCTGGAGACGATAAAATTATTGAAGACATATCTGAGGCCAAAAAAATAGCTAAAAAAATCGGATACCCTGTTATCATCAAAGCAACGGCGGGTGGCGGAGGAAAAGGTTTGAGAGTTGTCCGCTCTGTAGCTAATCTGGAAGATCAGTTTTCCATAGCCCAAAATGAGGCTAACGCCGCTTTTGGTGACTCTTCTATCTATATGGAAAAATATTTGTCCAACGCCCGCCACATAGAAATTCAGGTGATCGGCGACAAAAAGGGAAATGTCCTCGCTTTTGGTGAAAGAGAGTGCTCCATCCAGAGAAAACACCAAAAACTACTGGAAGAGACACCTTCTCCATTCATAGATGAAAAATTACGGAGAAAGCTGATTAAAGCTGTCCAGGAGGCAGCCCATTTCATAGGCTATCAGAGTTTAGGGACATTTGAGTTCTTAGTGGATGAGAGAAAGAAATTCTATTTTATGGAAGTCAACACGCGCGTACAAGTCGAACATCCTATTACAGAAATGGTCTACGCTATCGATCTGATCAAAGAGCAGATCAAAATAGCTGCAGGCGATAACCTCTCCATCTCCCCTCATTTGAGATTAAGCGGTCATAGTATCGAATGCCGGATAAATGCAGAAGATGCGGAAACATTTATTCCTTCCCCCGGAAAGATTGACTTTTTGGTTTTTCCAGGAGGAGAAGGTATCCGAGTGGATTCCGCAGCCTATAGCAACTGGCAAATTCCCCCTGACTACGACTCTCTTATTGCGAAAATTGTGGCGAAGGCCCCAACACGAGCAGATACGATCAAAAAAATGATAGTTGCTTTAGAGATGACAATTATTGCCGGCATAAAAACAAACATTCCTCTTCACTTGAGTATTCTCTCCAACTCGGATTTCATCAAAGGAGATTACGATATCCAGTTTATGGAAAACTTCCTCGGCAAAAAGAATTCATCAAGAAAAAAAGAGTAGATAAATTGTAACTTCAAAATCACCGGAATTATCGCCGACAACATTCTCATTGATCCCCAAAAAAAGTCGCCCGCTTATTGGCATCCTGACTTGATTTGCCGAACCTATATAAAACTTTTCAATGATTTCGTGGCGAATCTCTTCACCAGTTTCCTCGTCGACTTCAATAGAAATTAGCCAGACAACCTTCCCGATTAAAGCCCCAATATTTTTATCTGAAATGGGCTGCTGCATGGTTTTACGATCCATGCCATCAGGTCCACACCATGCCATCGGGTTGCCTCTCTGAAGAGAAATTTGCCTCTGTGCGCTAAAATAAATTTCCTGATCTTCTTTCACTTCAAGGCCTGTATCTATCCAATCCACACTACCTAAAACAGTTATTTTAGAAACTTCCTTCCACTCTAAACCGGAACTTTCTTCCTGTTCTTTGGCGAAAACCTCTTCCTTATTCAAAACAGAGTTTTCAACTGAAACACTGCTTGAAACGAAAAAGAAGAACAAAGAAGGAACAACTAGCAGTAACCATCGCATAACAACAAGCAAACTTCCTTTAGCTCCGGACCTTATCACAGTCTTTCTCTTATTGCTCATTTTATCCTTTTCTTGTTACTTATTTTATCCTTTTCTCTTTCATTTGTATATTCTAATCAAATTCTCTGCCTTTGCTGTTCATTCTATACTTTAACATTTTCCATTTGAAGCACATCCACCATCTGCTGGTGAATTAAACCGTTTGTCGTCAAAATTTCTGAATCAAAAATGCTGAATTCGTGATTCTTAAAATCAGAAATTCGGCCTCCTCCCTCCTGGGCAACCAAGGCCCCTGCAGCTATATCCCAAGGCTGAAGCTTCAATTCCCAGAAACCATCAAACCTCCCACAGGCCACATAGCAGAGATCCATCGCCGCAGAACCACAGCGCCGGATCCCCTGGACTCGAGTCAAGAAATTATTAAAATGGACGATGTTGTTCACTTCGCTCACCCGAATATCATAAGGAAATCCCGTGGCTATAAGGCTCTTATCCAAATCATCAACATAAGAGACCTTAATCTCTTTTCCATTGAGAAACGCGCCTTCTCCCTTTATTGCCGAGAACATCTCTTTCCTCATGGGATCATAAACCACACCGAGAACGATCTCCCCTTTTCTCTCCAATGCTATTGACACACAGAAAATAGGGAAGCTATGAGCATAATTTGTCGTACCATCAAGAGGATCAAAAATCCACCTAAATCCTGCTCCTTCTTTTTTATTCAACCCTTCCTCCCCCAGAAAATCATGGCCAGGAAAACAGGATGAAAGATGCTTGAAAATTGCCTCCTGGGATTGATGATCAAAATTAGTGACCAGATCGACAGTCCCTTTATAAAATATTGTGCTGGACTTATCGATATTCTCACTGAGGATTCGCCCGGCCTTTTGAGCAGCGTCTTTTGCAGCTTCTAAATATCTGTCCATGTTCATGGCCTCCCAATATTACCAACTCTCGACTTTTCTATCAACCTCTTCAGGGTCAGACCCCTATGAACCTTTTGCCTTTTCAGTCGTATTATAATATGATAATGCAATCTGAGAGAAAGAGGAAATGAACAAAAAAAGAAGCTTCTTCAAGAGGAAAAAAAAGGCAATCATAATTTTTACTGTAATCATATTTATCGGGATTATTATTATCTTCAACCTCCGATCACAAAGAGAAAAAAGCATAAAAGTGACTGTAGAGAAGGCTGAAAAGCATGACTTGACTTCGAAAATCTCGGCATCGGGAGAAGTTAAGCCCAAAAAAAATGTGAATATTAGCGCTCATATACCAGGAAGGATTGTCAAAATAGGGGTGGAGGAAGGTCAAAGCGTTAAGGCAGAAGATTTTCTTCTGAAACTTGACTCAACTCAATACCAAGCTAATGCTGACCGGGCCCAAGCTCTCATTCATTCTTACAGAGCTGAGTTTATAAGGGCCGAGGCAGAACTGAAAAAAGATAAAAGCTCCTACAAGAGATATCAGAAACTTTTTGAGGAAAAACTTATCTCCGAAGAACAACTGGAAGCAGCCGAGGCTCAATATGATATCTCTAAAGCACAGCAACAAGCCATCATGTATCAAATCGACCAGGCCCAAGCATCTCTTCAAAGCGCCTTGGATGACTTGAGCAAAACGGCCTACAGCTCTCCTATTGATGGGATTATCACAAGCCTTCGAGTTGAAGAGGGGGAAATCGCCATGATCGGCACGATGAACAACCCCGGTACAATTCTGATGACCATCGCCGACCTATCTGTGATGGAAGTAGAGGTTGAAGTTGACGAAACAGACGTCATCGGAGTCGAGATCGGACAGCAGGCTGAGGTAAGAGTCGATGCCTTCCCTGACCAGGACATCAAAGGAAAAGTGACTGAAATCGGAAGCTCTGCTCTTCAAAAAGTGACTTCATCCGAAGAATCTAGGGATTTTAAGGTTATCATAACCCTGGAGAATCCCCCAGAGAACCTTAAGCCTGGCCTCTCAGCCACAGCAGATATCATCACCGCTGAAAAAACAGACATCCTTGCTATCCCGATTTCCGCTTTAGTTTTAAGAGAAAAAGAGGAAAAGGAAGGAGAAAAAAATGATGAACAAGAAGAAGGAGTCTATGTCGTCGAGGAAAATCGGGTGAAATTTTTTCCTGTGGAAAAAGGAATTATGGGTGAGATGATGATAGAAATCACCACTGGGCTTGAAGAAGGACAAGATATTGTTGTCGGTCCCTATAGCGCACTCCGCCAGCTTAAAGACGATACACTTATCAAACCAGAAGAAAAGAAAAAAGAAGAATAATGGAACGCAACAACAACATCATTATCTCCGCAGAGAACCTCTGGAAAATATATCAATTGGGAAGGCAGGAAGTTAATGCCCTCCGCGAGGCGACATTCACTATTTCCCAGGGAGAATTTGTAGCCATCATGGGCCCCTCCGGTTCTGGAAAGTCAACCCTCATGAACATACTGGGATGTCTCGATACTCCCACAAAGGGAAACTATCATTTGAGGGGGAAATTGGTCAGCACGTTAGATGATAACGAACTCGCTTACATCCGCAATAACGAGATCGGTTTTGTCTTTCAAGTCTTTAACCTCCTCGCCCGAGCCACTGCTTTCCATAACGTGGAACTCCCCCTTATTTACAAAGGAACCCAGAAGAAAATAAGGGAAGAAAAGACACGTAAAGCACTGGAAATGGTAGAGATGTCGGATAGAATGAATCACCGCCCCCCTGAACTCTCGGGAGGTGAAAGGCAGAGAGTGGCTATTGCCCGCGCTCTTGTTAATGAACCTTCTCTCCTCCTTGCAGATGAACCTACGGGTAATCTTGACTCCAAAACAGGGGAAGAGATCATCAACCTCTTTCGCAAAATACATTCTCAGGGAAACACCATCATTGTGGTCACCCATGAGAGAGAAATTGCCGAGCACGCTCACCGGATAATATTCTTAAAAGATGGAAGGATTGTAAAGGAAGAACGGAAAGGAAAATAATACATGGATCTTTTCAATCGTCTCCAAGGAATATTATTCAACCCGAAGGTAACACTGAAAGCTATTTCAGAAAAACCAATCTGGATTGATGCCCTCATTATTCTCCTCATCGCCTGGGTTCTTTTTAGCTTCATTATAGCTCCTTATGCTCAAAAAGATCAGCTTAAGATACTTAAAAACAACGACAAACTCATAGAAAGAATGGGGGAAGATAGATTCAACGAGATGATCGAACGTGCAGAAAATCCTTCTCAGGCCAGCATCATCCTCCGCAACTTGGTCCTTAATCCTGGAGGTTTACTCATCGGTTTTCTCTTCTCGAGCTTGATTATTCTTGCCATGAGCCGGATGTTTTCCACAGAAGGAAATTACAAACAGATTTTCTCAGCCATACTCCACGCAAACTTCATCGACAAAATCCTGGGCAATGCCCTGCGCCTGGTCCTGATTCTCACCCGAAAATCTGTTATGCAGACCACCACAAGCCTGGCACTTTTCTTCCCAAAACTGGAAATGACTTCTCCCACCTTCATTATCCTGAGCCAGATTGACTTTTTCCAGATCTGGCTCTTTGGAATCCTCGGCTATGGCCTCTCTTCTATCTTCAAAATTGAATTAAAAAAAGCCCTTATCCTATCTTACACTTTTTGGGTTCTAAAAAGTCTTCTCTACATTGCTTTAGGCCTCTTGGGCGCGAAATATATGGGATAAAGCCCGCTTTCCGTTTGACATGAAGTCCGTTCATTTATAAGGTATCTTTATGGAAGAATGCGGGTTTCAAGGAAATCTGGCTGATATTCCCTTCGTTCAACTTCAATTCAGCATCTGGCAGAGAGAAAAATCTGGCTACTTAAAACTGAGAAAAATAAAGTCGAAAAGAAATTGTATCTTGAAAAGGGCAAGATAGTAGTAAAGCGAGGCACATTTCCTGAAAAAGATTTCCTTAAAAAATTAGCCAAAAAAACCTCGGGCAATAAACACGAACAAACGCATGTCAAAAACCTAGGAGAATAGAGAAATGGAATTGAGGAGAAAACAGATTCTCGCTCTTTTAATTTTTATAACTCTCCTTGTACTTCTCCTGCTGATAAAAATTGGAATCTAAAACCAAAAATCTCATCATTGTTCTAGGTCCTACTGGAGTGGGCAAAAGCTCCACCGCAGTGAAACTGGCAACAAAATTAAAAGGAGAAATCATAAATTGTGATTCAATGCAGGTCTATAAAGACTTCGATATCGGAACAGATAAAATTCCCTTGGAAAAAAGAGGCAATATCCCTCATCATCTCCTGGATGTTGTGAGCCCCTCGACCCAATTTACGGCAGCAGACTTCGCCCGGTTGGCTTTAGAAACAGCAAATGCTGTCTTGAAGAAAAAAAAACTTCCTTTCATCGTCGGAGGAACCGGTTTATATTTAAAGGCCCTCCTCAACGGTCTTTTCCCAGGAGGAGGAAGTGACCCATCGATCCGCCAGAAACTGGAAAGGGAAGCCACGAAGAAAGGGCTGGATACCTTAAGAGAGAAACTAAAGGAAGTCGATCCTGTCTATTATCAAAAAATTGGAGAGAAAGATAAAGTCAGGATAATACGGGCTTTAGAAGTCTTCTACTCAACTCGAAAACCTTTATCTAAACAATTTTTGAACACTGAATCTTATGTTAAAGATTTTAATATAATAAAAATTGGGCTAAAATTAGAAAGAAAGGAAATTTACACGAGGATTGAAGAAAGAGTAGATAAAATGTTCGAAAGAGGGATAACGAGAGAAGTGCAAGAGCTTCTCCAGAAAGGAGTTGATAAAAATTCTCCTCCCTTTCGTGCACTTGGCTACAAATATGTCTTAAAACTTCTTAAAAAAGAAATCCCTCTGGAAGAAGCCATAACTTTGACCAAAAGGGATACGCGCCACTATGCAAAAAGACAGATGACATGGTTCAGGAAAATGGAGGGAATCAAATGGTTTTCTCCCCAGGACTTCCCTTCTATCCTGGAATATGTTAAGAACAACTTAAATTAAAATGGAAAAAGCCATCCTGGTCCATCTCGCAACAAACAAGATAGAAAAACGAGATGCAGAAGAATCCATGCAGGAGCTGAAGGAATTAGCTAGGACAGCCGGAGCGCAAGTCGCCGGAGAAATATTCCAATTCCGGCCAGAGATCAGTCCGAAATATCTCATAGGAAAAGGAAAAGTATCAGAAATTATTCGCTCGAAGGAAGAAACTCAGGCCAACCTTATCATTTTCGACCATAACCTCAGCCCTATCCAGCAGCAAAACCTGGAAGATGAGATTCAGACTAAGGTCATAGATAGAAACCAGCTAATCCTTGATATATTCGCCCAACGAGCCAGAAGCAAGGAGGGAAAACTTCAGGTAGAGCTTGCTCAACTCAACTATCTCCTTCCGCGTTTGTTGGGTAAAGGAGAAGCCCTCTCACGGTTAGGAGGAGGTATCGGTACACGTGGCCCTGGGGAGAAAAAACTCGAAGAGGACAGGCGGAGAATTAAGGATAGAATATCCAAGATAAAAAAGGAAATGATTAATCTTCGAAAAAGACGAGCCGCTCAAAGAAAAAGCAGAAAAAAAAGTCCTGTTCCAGTTGTTTCGCTTGTGGGATACACGAATACAGGAAAATCTACCTTATTCAACTGCCTCTCCAGGGAAAAGATGTTCACCTCTCCGCAGCTCTTTGCAACTCTGGATCCAATCCTTCGCCGGGTGAGTTTCTCGGACGGCCTTTACTTTTTCCTGAGTGACACGGTCGGATTCATCAAAAAAATCCCTATTGAGCTGATAACTTCCTTTAAGGCCACTTTAGAGGAACTTAAGGAGGCTGATTGCATCCTCCACATCATTGATATAACTTCAGTCAACTATGAAAGTCAGGTCGATGCAGTAGAAAAAACTCTTTCCAAGATAGGAGTTCCCGACATCCCTGTTGTTAAAGTTTTTAATAAAGTCGATCTTTTACCTGCACATGAAGAGCTTTTAGAGAAAAATAGACACTCTGATAGCCCCGTCATCTATGTCTCAGCAAAAACAGGAGATGGAGTCCAAACCCTGAAAGAGCGCCTCAGGTCTTTACTCTTTAAAAACCTGGAATTATTTTATTTGTGTATTCCCAAATCAAAAAGAGAATTGATCCATTCTTTTTCGAAATGGACTATGATATTAAAAAGAAGAGAAAACGGCGATTATTTTGAGTTGAAGATTATGGCCAATCCACGCTCAATTCTGAATTACTCGCCTTATATAAAAAGAGGAGAAAAAAATTGGTGAAAAAAGCATTCAAAACTTTTTTACTCTTTATATTTTTTTGGTCATGTGCAACCTATCAACCTCCACCTATTTCCCTTTATATAGAAAGCCTTCCTGCTTCCATCGTGGCAGAGTTTTCCCTTGAGGAAAGAATTCTCGCAGAAGAAGCCTGGGAAACTTTGAATCAAGGGGAAGGGAAAAAAGCCGAAAAACAAATCTCAAAGATGGGAGCTCAAAATCCAATTTATAACGTAGGTTTAGCCTACTCCTATTTTCTGCAAAACAGACTTCAGAGGGCTGAAGAATTCTTTAAAGCAGCCCTGAAAGAACTTCCTGACATGACTCTTATTCACTCAGGCCTAGCCCAGATTTATCGAGAAAAAGGACGGGATGACCGGGCATTTGCTGAATTCAGGGAAATTCTCAAAAGAGAACCAGAGCATCCCTGGGCTAAGCAGCAATATGAAACCTTTAAAAACAAAAAGTTTGATGAATCTCTTTTGGAAGCAAAACTTGCCATCGCTGCGGGAGATTCGGAAGGAAGTAAAAAAGCTTATCTTAAAGCTCTCTATTACGCACCTCAATCCACAGAAGCCCACCTCGTGCTTGCTGACATCTACAAAAAGGAAAACAAACTTCAAAATGCCCTGGTTCATCTCTTAGCTGCAAGCTCGAGTGAACCAACGAACACAGAGATACTAAAAGATTACGCAGAAGCACTCTACCAGGCAGCTCAGTATACAAAAAGTCTTAGAATCTATGAAAAACTGCTATATTTAGAGCCGGAAAACAAACAAATAATGAATAGAATCGAAGGCATTAAAAACAGGTTAGGGATTTATGAACTTCCCACAAGATACAATTCCATCGCCTTCTCAGAAGCCGTCTCTAAGGAAGAAATAGCCGCTCTCCTTGTGGTCAAGTTCAAAGGAATATTTGATGAGGCCCCGGGCACCCCTCCCATTATCATCGATATTGCAACCTCTTGGGCATCACAATTCATCCTTCAAGTAACTTCATTGGGTATTCTGGATATCTATCCCAATCACACTTTTCAACCGAAAAAGATTGTTACCAGGGCAGAGATGGCAGAAATTCTCCTTCGTTTAATAAACTATTTGGAAAAGAAAGGATACAAGTTTTTCCATCAGATCCCACCAGAAAGAATCCAAATCTCAGATGTTGCCTCCCACAACTACTATTATAATGCGATTATCCAGATTATTTCCTATAATATCATGGATCTCTCTCTAAATAGAGAGTTTAATCCGGACCTTCCTGTATCAGGGCAAGAATCCATAAGGCTCTTGGATATTATCTTAGCTTTGATTAAATAAATCACTTTTTTTTAGGCATTGAAAATTATCGTTAGATGAGGATAGAAGAGAAAAATAGCTTACTAAATCTTCCCAATATTCTCAGTCTCTTAAGGATTCTTCTTATTCCTGTCTTTCTGGCTTTAATGATCCGGGGAAAAATTATGGCAGCATCTGCTGTTTTCTTCTTTGCAGGCTTCACAGACGTCTTGGATGGCGCCGCAGCCCGACTCTTACATCAAAAAACAAAAATTGGCGCTTTACTTGATCCTGCAGGAGACAAATTACTCATGACCTCGGCTTTCATCGTTCTGGCTATTCCTTCTCTCAATTCTCCCCACATCATTCCTCTTTGGCTAACGATTGCTGTTATCAGCCGTGATCTGTTCATAGTCTCGAGTGCTTTCGCCCTCTACAAACTGCGAGGTCAAAAAACTTTTCTTCCCTCCTTCTGGGGAAAATCAAGCACGGTCTGTCAGTTCATAGTTTTGGTCCTCGTTCTTTTCTTCAACTCCTTCCAAATATCGTTCCCCTACTTACGGTTGCTCTATTTTTTGACTCTCGCACTCACTCTTCTTTCGGGAGCGCATTATTTCTACATTGGCTTCAAAATTATTTCCGTCCCCAAGAAAAGCTAAATTATGTATAAGGAGAATTCCTATGACTAAAATGGAAAAGATAGCAAAGAGAATCGACAGCTACCGCAACGAAATGATAGATATGCAGATTAAACTCTGTGCTAAGCCGTCCATCTCCCCGGCAATTGGAGGAGAAGGGGAAGTCGGGAAGGCAGAGATCTTGATTGATTTCCTAAAGAAAAACGGATTTAGCGATATTGAGGTTATCAAGGCATCTGATCTTGAGGCTCCCTCTGGATATCGTCCGAATATTCTCAGCTTTTTCAAAGGGAAAAGCTCTTCCAAGACAATATGGATAATGACGCATATGGACGTTGTTCCTCCTGGAGAATTGGCTCTGTGGAGAGGAGATCCATTCAAGGCCTGGGTGGAAGAAGGGAAAATTTACGGGCGGGGAGTTGAGGACAACCAGCAGGACATGGTGGCTTCTCTTTATGCCATTAAGGCGTTTCATGAGGAAGGCATTGAGCCGAATTATAATATAGGCATAGCCTTGGTAGCAGATGAGGAGACTGGAAGCGGGAAAGGGATTGAATATGTTCTCCATAATACCAACGCCTTTCGAAAACAGGACTTGATCATTGTTCCAGATGCGGGAAACGAAGATGGAACGATGATCGAAGTCGCCGAAAAAAGCCTTCTCTGGCTTAAATTTAAGACTTTGGGCAAGCAGGCCCACGGTTCTACTCCAGAAAAAGGGATCAACAGCTTCAAGGCCGCCTCTTTTCTGGTCACTGAGTTAAACAATCTCTATAGGATGTTCCCAGATAAAGATCCCCTATTTGATCCACCAATCTCCACCTTTGAACCAACTAAGAAAGAATTTAATGTCCCTAATATTAATACAATACCAGGGGAAGATATTTTTTATATGGACAGCCGTATATTGCCAAGATATACGATCGAAGAAGTTGAAGAGAAAATCAAAGAAATGATTGATAATATCCAAAATGAATTCAAGGTGAAAATAATCTTAGAGACGACTCAGAAGGCTCCCGCAGCCCCTCCGACTTCAGCAGATGCGCCAGTGGCCCAGGCTTTAAAGCGAGCGATTAAAGCAATCTACGGAAAAGAAGGAAAGGCTACCGGGATTGGAGGAGGAACAGTAGCAGCCCTCTTCAGAAGAGACAACTTCAGCGCAGTTTGCTGGGCTAAGGTCGATGACACTGCCCATCAGCCCAACGAATACTGCATTATCGATAATATGATAGGCGACGCTAAAGTATTCGCGCACATTTTTCTACAAGAATAAAAAACAATATCTGTACGGGTTTGATAAATCAAATACCTACAAAAAATTTCCAAACAGTTAAGGAGGCCAAAAATTGAATAAATACATACTTGTTCTCACAACAGTTCCAGATGAAAAGACCGGCCATACAATAGCTGAGCAGTTAGTAAAAGAAAGGCTGTCTGCCTGCGTGACAGTCTCCGCAGCCTCGCAATCCTTTTACTGGTGGCAAGGGAAAATTTCAAACGAAAAAGAACACATTCTCTTCATTAAAACCAAAACCGCCCTCTTCACAGACCTTGAAAAAAAAATAGAAGAGATTCATCCGTATGAGGTCCCGGAAATTATTGCTCTTCCCTTTCTTGAGGGCTCTGCAAAATACTTGAATTGGATAGAAAAAGAAACAAAGGATTAAGAATATTTTCTCTGGATATTTTGGGCAACTTTTACAGTATTAAGATGGATGGAAACTGTATCATTCACGTGGGTGGCATAACCTCCTGCAAAAAGAATAGCCACTGGAATGCGTAACTTACGGGCTTCCTCAATCACAATCCTGTCTCGCTCTCTGAGACCTTCAATAGTCAACCTCAAGCCTCCTAATTGATCCTTTTCATAAGGATCTGCCCCTGCAAGGTAAAAAATCAAATCAGGTTTAAAATCTTGATAGAGCCGGGGAAAGTTAGAACGGAGCTTTGACAGGTATTTTTCGTCTCCATCTCCGGTCCACAGGCCTACATCCACCGAGCTTGAAGGCTTTTGGGCGGGATAATTATCCATTTGATGGATAGAAAAGGTGAAGGCATAGTCTCTTTTGCTAAAAATAAAAGCGTTTCCATTCCCCTGATGGAGGTCACAATCAACCACCATAACCTTTTCGACCTTCCCTTCCTTTTTCATTTTCTCTAAAGAAACTGCTACATCATTCAGAACACAAAAACCTTCCCCATGGTCAGGAAAAGCATGATGAAATCCTCCCCCAATATGCACCGCTAATCCATCCTCTAATGCCTTTTCAGCAGTAAGAATTGTCCCTCCCACAAACAGGAAAGCAAATTTCAAAA
>DRHQ01000105.1 GCA_011049545.1 Candidatus Aminicenantota bacterium
TTCTATGTACTGTTTGATCATAATTCCATGTTTTTATTACATACCATTTTGGTGCATAATACAACTACAAACTGCTGCTGCTCTGCGGTAAGCGCCTTATATCCCCATTGCTAAAGCAAGGGGCTTTACGGCGTTCTCTGGTAAAGAAAATGAAAGAGCTTCAAAAAGCTGGCCAGGAACGCGGGAAGAATATCTTTTCGTACAAGCCCAAGGCATAGCGGTCGGTCATCCCGGCAATAAAATCCCCCGTTCTCTTCTCTAAAGAATCGTCCTGAGGATAGGGTTTTATATAATCCTCTGGGTTTTTAAGAACATATTCATACAGATCTGTAATAATTTTCTCTGCTTTTTCAATTTCAGGTCTGGCTTGGGGGTTGAAATAAACCTTTTCGTACAAGAAGTCGCGGAGATCAGATATGGCTTTCTCTATTTCTTCACTCATAGCAATCTTCTCCAAGCTTGCCTTTAAACTGGCATCGACTACATCCTCTACCATTTTATCGATCCGGGAAGCATGCCATTCGCCTAAAACTTGGATGAGATATGAAGGGATATCTTTTTCTTTTATTACTTCAGCCCTCCTCGCATCATCGATGTCATGATTGACGTAGGCAATTATATCCGAGACTCTAGCTACCTGACCTTCAAGGGTAACAGGCATATTCTGCTTTTCATCATCGAGAATTTTTCCCCGACCTTTTGAGTGCTTGAAAATGCCGTCCCTGACTTCATACGTCAGGTTCAATCCTTTCCCTTCCCACTCAATTTTCTCAACCACCCGAAGACTCTGATCGTAATGGCTGAAGCCATCGGGCAGGAGTTTGGCCAACGTCTCCTCCCCTGCATGACCGAATGGCGTGTGTCCCAGGTCATGGCCTAAAGCAATGGCCTCGGTTAAATCCTCGTTTAACCGGAGAGCTTTAGCGATAGTGCGGGCTATCTGAGAAACCTCCAAGGTATGGGTTAACCGAGTTCTGTAGTGGTCTCCAAACGGAGCAAGAAAAACCTGAGTTTTGTGCTTTAATCTACGGAAGGATTTAGAGTGGATAATCCTATCCCGATCACGCTGGAATTCGGTCCTTAAAGGATGAAGTGCTACTGAGCACTCTCTCCCCTTTGTCTGGGAACTTAAAAAAGCTTTTGGCGATAAAGTCTTTTTTTCAATCTCCTCAAGTTTTTCTCTGATATTCATATTTCCGAGCGTAAACTATTATAGTTTTTATTATTACCCAAAGCTAAAAGCCTTTACTCAATCAGCAAAAAGGCATAACGGTTCATCTTTTGGGAATAGTCTGAAAGAACATTAATCGGATAATCATGCTTTCTGACAGTCGAATAAACATCAATACACATCGCCTCTGGAGAGGGGCGTGCTAATATGGGCTCTTTGCATTTCTCTTTTAATCCCTGGCATTCATCACAAATGTTGCAGCTATCCATAAAAAGGAGGAACGCCTTCTCATGACCAGATAAAAAAACCTCTCGCTCAATTTTTAAAAGCTTTAAGTTGATCTTCCTTGTCCATTTAAAGCGATCCTCAGGCTTTGGGACTTGATTCTCAAAATGAAAGATAACGGCTTCTTTGTATTCCTGGAAAAATTTCTCGCATTCTGAAAATGAAGGAGCATTCGGAGGGCAAGCAGCTGCGTTTCCGTATTCATCACATCCAAACATGCATTTCATACGCACCCAATAGGAGATAACAATATTTTTGGGATCAATCCACTTGAAATCTTTGAAATTATGAGCCATGAATTTTTCTTCAAGTTGTTTTCTATCGACCATGAATTAACCTCGCAGCGGAACGGTTTTTTCTGGTAGCACATTATAACATAGGCCCGCCATCAATTCATATTCAATAAAGTGCGGGCTTGATAAATCAAGCCCCTACAAACAATTAAAATCCATTCAACCAATGTTGATTTGATGCACCAAATCTATATATCAACTATTTTCGCATTTATAATGTGGGTTTGATGAATCAAATCCCTAAATGAGAATGCTTGAATTTTTTGATGTGTTTGATTAAGGTTAAATCTTGGTACAAGAGATAATTGGGTTTAGCACTTTCAGCGTAATTGAAAAAGAACATGATTGAAGAAAATGTAAAGAAAATACTTCAGGAATTGCCTCAGGGAGTTGAGCTTATGGCAGCAGCCAAAGCAAGAACGCCCGAAGAGATTATGCGAGCCGCTCAGGCAGGTGTTAAAATTGTCGGTGAAAATTATATCCAGGAAGCTCTTGCTGCCTTTAATGTAGTGGGGCACAGAGTGAAATGGCACTTCATAGGCCATCTCCAGAGAAACAAGGTTAAAAAAGCAGTAGAGATATTCGACATGATCGAGACTGTAGATTCCCCTGAGCTTTCCAAAGAAATCGACAAAAGATGCAATCAATGTAAAAGAATCATGCCAGTTCTCATAGAGATAAACAGCGGCAGAGAAAAACAAAAATTCGGCATTTTTCCTGAAGATGCAGAAGATTTCATCAAGGAAATATCAGGACTTAAAAACATGAAAACAGAAGGCTTCATGACCATGGGTCCTATGTTTGGCGACCCAGAAGATGCCAGGCCTTACTTTGTAGAAACGAAAAAGCTATTCGACAGGATAAAAACACTTAATCTTCCTGGATTGGAGATGAAATATCTTTCCATGGGAATGACAAACTCTTACCAGGTCGCTATCGAAGAAGGCGCCAATATTGTCAGAATCGGAACAAAAATTTTTGGGGAGAGAGGCTGAAACTTAAGAAAGTTATTTCCCTGAAAAAATATCAATTATTAAAGTATTAATATAAAATTGCATAAACCTTATAAAACCTATAAATTTATGTTGAAAATAAATTTTAGATAGGTTAGTATCAGGTTGCATTTATAATACTTTATAAACAAGGAGGAATCCATGATAAAACTTTCAACAAAAGGAAGATATGGAACTCGCCTAATGTTGAATCTTGCCCACAATTATAACAACGGAAATGAAGCAGTCATACTCAAAAGCGTATCCGATAATGAGGAAATTTCCATTCGCTATTTAGAGCAAATCGTTATTCCACTTAAGATCAACAGGCTGGTTAAAAGCATCCGTGGAGCAGGAGGAGGTTATACGTTGGCCCGCCGTCCTTCTGAAATCAAAGTGAGTGATATTCTCCATGCTTTGGAAGGATCATGCTGCCTCGTTGATTGTATTGAGGATCCTGATTATTGTCATCGTATTCCCATCTGTGCATCCTTCGAAATCTGGAAAGAAGCCAGTAGGCTATTAAAAGATTATTTCGAAAGCATAACTCTCCAGGACCTCATAAAAATTGACGACAAAAAGAAGCCTAAGGGAAAAGTAAAAAGCAAAGCTAAAGGTCATTAAACCTTACTTCTCAATTGGCCTGGATTATTCACGAGTCGACGTTGCCAGATTGCCACGCTCCGCTCGTAACGACGATGTTATTTAAAATATATGTCGTCGGAAACAAGGCGTCAGCCCATGAAGCTGTGGTCCTTCACCGCGAATGGGTTGCAAAGAACCTTGATCTCAGCTTTTTCACAAGATAAGGAAGGGCTTTATCTGATATTTATCTGTCTAGCTGATTCAACTTCACAAAAAACATAAAATCCTTCTTTTCCCTTCTCATTAATCCCATCTTCTGCTAAAATAATTTATTAAGTGCATAATAATTATAGTATTCATAAAATTTATATTAATCATGATTTTAATTAACATAAAAGAGTGGAAATTAAGACATAAGATAATTCTTCATGTAGTTATCATTGGAATATTAACAGCTATCCTTCTAACCTTCCTCTACATTAAAACTCAGAGAAATATCATACATACCATGAGCCGACAGAAAGCTGAGCTTGTGGGCTCAATGATTGAAAGCAGCATTTTCTCTGCCATGAAAGATGGAAAATTAGAGAACGTTCAGACGGCTTTGCAGGAAATTGCCACTCCAAGTGATATAAAAAAAATAAGAATTATAAGTCCCCAGGGAAAAATATTGCGCTCCTCCGAAGAGGATGAAATCGGAAGTACAGTTGAGTCGAGTACTCTCGATAAGATGAATGAATTTCTTTCAAAAAAAAACCTCTCCGACATCATTTTTATCAGGCCAAAATCAACAATCCAGGGATTTCACATAATTGAAAACAGGAACGAATGTTTCAACTGTCATTCTCCCTCGAAGAAAATAAATGGTATTTTAGAAGTAAATATAGATTATGCTGCAACCGTTGCCCTCCTTCAAAAAAATCAACTTAAGGGTGTCATTATAGCTCTGGTATCTTTAGTTATCCTAAATTTTGTCATTCTTCGGCTTTTTGAGAAAATAATTAATCGTCCTATATTTCAGTTAAAAGATAAAATGAAGAAGGTCCAAGAGGGGGACCTCAATATACAATTGTCATCATTGAAAAACGATGAGATAGGAAGCTTAACCCAAAGCTTTGCCATTATGGTGAGAAAGCTCAAAGAAGCAAATCATAAGATCGAGGAGCTGTTTAACAAGCAAATGGAAAAGGCAGAACATCTTGCATCAATCGGAGAGCTAGCTGCTGGATTGGCTCATGAAATAAGAAATCCTATAGCAGGCATGAAGGGAGCCCTAGAAATCATTAATGAAAAAACAGATGAGAAAGATATAAGAAAAGAAATTTTTACAGAAATCCTTCTTCAAATAGAAAAAATAAACAATATTATTCAGGACTTGTTAAGCTATGCAAAACCAAAAGAAATGAGTGTGAATCTCGTCGATCCTAATGAATGTGTTAAAAATGCTATGAAGCTCGCCGCACCTCAAATAAGCGATAAAGATATACATTTTCGTTTTAAAGGCTTAGAAAACGGCACTCCTGCTTATATAGATGCGGATAAAATTCAAGAAGTCATCCTTAATTTGATGTTGAACAGCATTTCTGCCATAAACAAAAAAGGTCATATTACCATCGATCTACGCGAAAGGAACGAAAGAGGATTAGAGATAATTCTTTCTGATAATGGGAAAGGAATAAAAAAAGAAATTTTATCTCAGATATTCAATCCTTTCTTTACAACAAAAAAAAGAGGCACAGGCCTTGGTCTTTCCATCTGCAAAAAAATAATAATGGCACACAAAGGTTCTATTGAAGTTAAAAGCCAAGAGAGAAAAGGTACAACTTTTACTATCAGGCTTCCAGTTTTTCAATCAGAAGGTTAACCATGCGCAAGAAAAAAATCTTGATAGTGGACGATGAAAAATTAATCCGCTGGAGCCTCAATCAAAAATTATCTGGATGGGATTTTGAGGTTCTCGAGGCTGAAAACGGAAAATCAGGCCTCCGCTTGGCCGCAGAAGAAATGCCTGACCTTGTAATGCTCGATGTAAAACTTCCAGATAAAAAAGGAACAGATTTGTTAGAAGAATTCAAGGAAAGTTGGTCGGAGCTTCCTATAATTATGATTACAGCTTTCGGTGTGATAGACGATGCCGTAATCGCTATGCGCCGGGGAGCCTATGATTACATCACCAAGCCCATAGATTACACCAAGCTTCAGAGTACTATTAAGAATGCTATAGAAACCGCTTCTTTAAAAAAAGAAATAGCTTATTATAAAGAAAAAGAGGAAAAACAATTTGATACTTCCCAGATTATAGCCTCTTCAAAGAAAATGCACCAAGTTTTAGAAATGGCAAAAAAAATAGCCGCGAGCGAGGCCTCAATCATTTTGCTCCAGGGTGATAGCGGCACAGGCAAGGATCTTTTATCTCAAACCATTCACCAACTTAGCCGCCGCAAGCATGCATCCTATATCGCCATAAACTGTTCAGCTATTCCAGAAAATCTTCTAGAAAGCGAACTTTTTGGCTACGAAAAAGGAGCCTTTACAGATGCCAAGCAGCAGAAAAAAGGTCTTGTTGAACTTGCTGATGAAGGAACTCTCTTTTTGGATGAAATTAGCAATCTGAGCCTCAATCTTCAAGCAAAGCTGCTGAGGTTTTTAGAGACACAAACATTTAAAAGGGTAGGAGGATTAAAAGACATCGAAGTAGATATCAGGGTCATTACCGCCACCAATCAAGATCTTGAACTTGCATCTAATGAAGGAAAATTCAGGAAAGATTTATTCTACCGGCTTAACGTCTGTCCCATCTACATTCCTCCCTTATGGGAGAGAAAAGATGACATCATTCCCTTAGCTCAGCACTTTATATCTAACTATAATTTAAAATTCAGGAAAAACATAAAGGGTCTGCATAAAGAAGTAAAAAATCTTTTTCTAGACTACAACTGGCCGGGAAATGTTAGAGAATTAAAAAATGCGCTAGAAAGAGCAATGATCTTTGAGGAGGATTCGTTCATTTCAACCAAATATATCCCGATTCAATTAAACAGAAATTCTTCTTCGCTTTCAAAACATTCCTCAGATGAATTTTCTGATAGGAATCTTTCTCTTCCTGAAATGGAGAAAAATCTTTTGATAAATGCCTTAAAAAAAACGATGGGAAACAAAACCAAAGCAGCTAAGCTGTTGAACATCACTCGAGATACATTACGCTACAAAATTACAAAAAACAGGATAAAGCCCGAGGATTTTAGTTTTACTGGATAAGCCTTTAGTTTCTTTGCCCCGCTTCTCCCCTAAACACTGCCAAAAAATCAATATATTTCTTTATATACTTTTGATTAATTTTATCACATCTAAGGGTTATATCACCCGCTAGTGGGGCAAATGCCCCAGTTTCTTTCAATCCTGCATTTTGGGGCTGCACGCTTAAATTATAATTTTCTTATTTTCAATAACATAAAAAAACCTCTCTATAATTTCAAATGGCATGAAACTTGCAAAATCCTTGTATGTGAGTGGTGAATTGATTAAAATATTAGTAGTTGATGATGATAAGCTAATTCGCTGGTCACTAAAGGAAATATTTTCTCAGGAAGGATACTTAGTAGATGCTGTCGCCACAGCTAAGGATGCCTTAAAACAAGCGAAAAACATTACTTACGAACTTATTTTCTCTGATCTAGAAATAAGCGATGAAAGTGGAATCGAGATGTTAAGAAAAGCAAGAACATTCCAACCAGATGCAAAAATTATCATTCTTTCAGCCCTCACGAAACCACAGATAGAGCCAAAACTAGGCAATTTAAGCATCTTTTCCATAATTGAAAAGCCTTTTAAATCAGAACAAATCCGGGCTCTTGTTAAAAATGCTTTAGTTTCAACAAATCACGAAAATGAAAGTGGAAATCAGACAGAAAAAAACAAAAGAGTAAAAGCCAATGAGTTTCTTATCGAAAATAAAAATAAATAAAGCACAAGGATTTAACATCTGTGCCGAAAATATAGGATTATAAAAAATTTTAGGAGGTTTGAGTTGCTAACGAAAACTAAAAAAAAGATGAAATTACCTTTTTTTGAAACGATTGGATTTATAGCATTGATAATCTTCGCATCAGGATTTTTATCTAGCGCCAAACCTGCCGCTCAAGAAATAGAGGTAGGAATTTGTGCAGAATGCCATGAAGACGTATGTGCGGATTTTAAACTTGTGCGCCATGCGGAAATTAAAGAAAAAAGATGGGATGATATTGCTCATCAAGCAGAAACGGTATGCGCCAACTGTCATGGCGACCCTACAAAGCATCTGGAAGAAGGAGGAGGGCCGGATACAATTTTTACGTTTAAAGATACTTCGCTTGCCCAAGCTAAAGCAAAAAAGTGTTTAAACTGCCACAGTGGGACTCGAGCACGCTTTCTAGCAAGCCCCCACGGAAAAGCCTCTATGGATTGCACATATTGTCATGACGAGCTAATGAAGAAATCAATAGTGAGGAAAAGCCCGACAGAAATCTGCAGTTCATGCCATGAAGACGTTATGGCAGAGTTTCAATTAAACGAGCGTCATAGGCTACAGGAAGGAATATTAGGTTGTACAACTTGCCACGACCAACATGCGCCGTCTGCGAGAGAACGCCTGGGGGGATTCAAACATGAATCATGTCTAAAATGTCATATGGACAAGGGAGGACCGTATCTCTATGAACACGGAGCATCAAGGATAGAGGGTTGTACGGGCTGTCATGAAGTCCATGGAACTCCCAACCGGCATATGTTGACTCATCAAAGCACCTCTGATCTGTGCTTCAGTTGCCATGTTGCTGCACCATCTTGGCACAGCCGTTTTGATTCGCGTACGACCAATTGTACAGTCTGTCATTCAACAATTCATGGTTCCAATCTAAGCAAAATTTTTCTTAAATAGGAGGCATTTCATGCGAAGAAAAAAAATCTATTTGCCATTCATACTGTTTTTCTTTGCTTTTTCACTATCATTGTTTCTTCAAGCTGAAGATAATGATAAAACATTTTACGGCAACTTTATGTTCGGATACCGGATAGTCGATACGAGTGGAGCTGATTTCAAATACAAGGAAGATATCAATTTGGGTGAGGGCGCAAGGCTGTTTAACTTTAGTTTACACTATGTCCCGGTTGAAGAACTTGCAAAAGTTTTCGACCGAATCGATTTGAACATCTATAACTTAGGGGGGGATCCCTTTGAAACTTTTGGACTATCCATTCAGAAATCCGGTACATATAAATTCAAGTACGACCGGAAAAAATCAACCTATTTTTACCACGACTTGCACGAAGTAGGAGGGGGAGAACTTTTTGATCTTCACACTTTTAATTTTGACAGGATAGCCGATAGTGGCTTTCTTAAAATATGGCTGGGGAAAAATGTCAACTTATACATGAATTTTGACAGCTACACAAAAAGCGGAAATAGTGTCACCACATTTGATATCAACAGGGTTGAGTTTGAATTCGATCAACCCATCGAAGAGAAGTCCAGAGAAGTAGCCATTGGAGTAGAAGTGAATTTAAATCGCTATTCTTTTGTATTGGAAGAAAGAATCCGGGACTATGAGACCAGTAATAGTATGTTTTTGCCCGGCTTTGCCGACGGTGGGACCGGTGCAAGCTACCCTTCTGCTCTATACTATTTCATCCTTAATCAGCCCTATGACCTCAAGACCTATACCCATACGTTCAAAATCAGTGCCAGACCTTTTAATAACCTTTTGATAGCAGGTTCAGGCCAGCTCAGTAATCAAGATATGGATCTAACCTATTCAGAGGATGCAGGCGGGGTTGACTATCTTGGCAGTTCTTTCACCACCAGTTCCAGCGGCACGGGAAGCTTTGAGCGGAAAATTCAATTATATGATCTTGATGTTTCTTATCTTCTTTTCAATAAGTTAGCAATTATAAGTGCTGTTCGTTACCACGATTTCGAACAGGACGGATCTTTAACAATTGATAGTGTAGAAGAATCAGCTGCTCTTAATTTTGATACCTTAGGTATTGAAGCCGGAGTTCAGTATCAATTTTCACCAAAAATTGGACTTACTCTTGGATACCGGCACGAAACTAGAAAGCTTGATGGCGTGGAAACTGTAACTTTGGAAGAGAAAACAAAAAGAAACGGATTTTTTGAGAATCTTAAATTGGACTTTTCCCGCTCATTCAAACTGACTCTCGACCATCAGCGCGGTTATTATAATGATCCTTTTACGCTTATCTCTCCCACAGGTTTCGACAGATTAAAACTCACGGCAAAACTGCGGGTTAAAAAGCTCAATATTTCAAGCTCTTATCTCCTGAAGAGATCTGAAAGCAAAATCGGCGATGATCGCTGGAAATCTACCCAAAACCGGCTAAACCTGAGGGTTGGGTATAAAGTAGAAAAGTTCAAGATGTTTGCCGGGTATTCTCTTAATGATGTCGAACATAAAGGCGATCGAACCGTTGCTTATCCGCCTTCATTCAGCGGCGCGGCTGGTACTTTTGATTGGAGTATCTCGTATGAGGGAAAATCCCATCTTCTTGATGCCTCGTTGTCTTTCAATCCAAAAGAGGATTGGAAAATAGGAGTTTATGCCAACAGCTATACTAATAAAGGATTCTGGGAAATCTCGCGCACCATGATAAAAGCGCATGTGGATTACACTTTTGATAACGGAATCATCGCCCAACTCGGGTATCGATTTGTTGATTTCAAAGAGAAAAGCTCTGGATTCAATGACTACAAGGCAAATATTCTTGAAATATCGTTTGGCTATCGCTGGGAATAAATAAAGGAGGAAAGCTATGTTAAAGAAGCCACAGATATTAAATATCTTATTTTTAAGCCTTATATTCTTTTTAATATTGGCTTATACCAATTGCGCATTTGAAGTAGAAGAAGTTTCAGAAAGCTCAAAATCAGAAAGTAAATGGGAGACCTCCGCTCATGCGGACGCTACTGCTGAGGCCTTCACTCATTGGGATGAAGATACTCCCCCAGAAGTTTCGACCTCATGCGCGAAGTGTCATAGCACTCCTGGATTCATAGATTTCATAGCAGACGGTTCAGTTGACAGTGCAGCCCCTATTGGAACGACAGTTGAATGCGAAGTCTGCCATACAGATATAGAAACTGGCGCCCTTCGTGTCCATACTTCTGTTACCTTTCCCTCTGATATATTGGTCGAAGATCTTGGCCCAGAAGCCCTCTGTATGGAATGCCACCAGGGAAGATCATCCGGACCTGATGTAGATGAGGAAATAACCGATGCTGCCGTTGCAGATGACGATACAATCAGCTCGAGTATAGGATTTAAAAATGTTCACTATAAAGCTGCTGCTGCAGTACAGTTCGGAACCATTACAAAAGGAGGATACGAGTACAGTGGAAATGGCTATGATGCACGTTTTGCGCATGTGGAAGGATACAATGCCTGTAAGACCTGTCATGATCCCCACTCCTTGGAGGTGAAAATTGACGACTGCAACACATGTCATACTGGTATAACAGACCCCAAAAACATCCGATATTACGGTTCATTCACAGATTATGACGGCGATGGCAACACGACAGAAGGGATCTATTATGAAATCCCGGACTTCCAGACAAAATTATATGCGGCAATTCTAGCATACGGAACCCAGGTTGGTGCTCCAGTTGCATACGATTCTCATACCTATCCCTACTTTTTTAACGATACCAACGGTAACGGGGAGGTAGACTCGAGTGAGGCTAATTACGGTAACGGGTACAGATCCTTTACTGGCCGCCTTCTAAAAGCATGCTACAACTACCAGTTTTCATTGAAAGACCACGGCGCATACGCTCATGGCGGAAAATACGTCATCCAGCTATTATACGATTCAATAGAAGACTTGAATACTTACCTCAATAATCCAGTCAGTCTGGAAGGAATGCACAGGGGCGATGAAGGCCATTTTGACGGCTCGGCCGAGGCCTGGAGACACTGGGATGGAGACGGTGAAGTTTCAAGCAGCTGCGCTAAATGCCACAGTGCAGAAGGCCTGCCCTATCTTATTGAGAATGGAGAGAATATAGCAGCAGAAATCTCCAATGGTTTGCTCTGCACCACCTGCCACACCTCACCTCCAGCTGTAAGGACGGTAGGTGCAGTCACTTTCCCCTCAGGAGTGAGTAAGGATATGGGAGACAGCAGCAACCTATGTTTAAACTGCCACCAAGGCCGGGCTTCTAAACTCTCTGTTGATAATGCCATTGCCGCCTCTCCAGGTCCTTACAGATTTATAAATATTCATTACTTCCCTGCTGCAGTTGTTTTGTTAGGTTCTGAAACCCATGGCGGGTATGAGTTTACCAATAAAATCTATGTGGGGCAAAAAACATTTGCCAATCACAACGGAAGGTTCGACACTTGTATTGAATGCCATATGGGCACGCAGAGTCCAAGGAAAACTGACGAACAATCTTCAACATATGGTGACCACAATGTGCACAAACCCAATCCTGAAGATTGTGTTTTTTGCCACGGACAAGATGTTTCCCAGCCAAACCAAGGTGTAGATCCATCCAAGTTCGAGTTCAGCGGTATCCGTCCAGCCTCGATTCCCGATTACGATGGAGATGGAAATGTATCGGAATCGACCCAGAATGAGATAAAAGGCCTGGAAGAGGCGCTGTATGCTCAGATCCAGGCATATGCGGAGAATATTCTGGGTATGCCTGTTGTTTACGAGGGTCACACATATCCTTACCTTTTCAATGATACCAACGCCAACGGAGAAGTGGATCCTGGTGAAGCTATTTATCCGAATAGCTACACCTCTCTTGACGCAGCACTGTTGAAAGCAGTTTATAATTACCAGTTGAGCAAAAAAGAACCGTGTGGTCATATCCATAACTCACGTTATATAGCCCAATTGCTGGTGGATTCAATAGAGCACCTCGGCGGAAATATCAGCGAGTATGCATGGCGCTAACAGCAGGATTAGCCCATAATTTCTAAAGTTACCGAAAGGATGGACGAGAGGGCGGCATTAAAATGCCGCCCTTTTGTTTATTTGGCTCTTTGGGGTCAGGCCTTGCCATCAGGAAAAGATACTTTCCTACCCCTTGCCTTAAAAGCATTCCCGAGGATAAGGCCTGACCCCGACATACATCCCTTTTATTCGATTGAAATAAATCAATAAATCCGATACTATCAGTAGTCATTTAAAATCATAAAGGAAGGATTGAAATTCAAATGAAATCTTTATTGAAGTTATTTAGTTCAGTTAAATTGGCCATTGTACTTTTGATTATTATCACTAGTACTTCATTAATTGGCACTTTAATTCCCCAGCAAAGAAGCCCAAGCGAGTATGCCGCTCAATTCGGTCAGCTTGCAAATTTATTAAATAGATTCCAGATTACCGATCTTTATCACTCCTTGTGGTTTCTTGCCTTGCTTTTCCTGTTTGCTTTGAACATCCTGATCTGCACTCTGACCCGTTTCCCTGCCAAATTTAGGAAAGCTTTTCAACCCAAACTCATAAAAGATAAAAAAAACATTCTTGTCCTTAAAATTAAAGACAGTTTAGGAAAAAATTGGGGCCTGGCTAAAACTAAAGAAGAGCTAAAAAGGGAGCTCTCTTCCAGGCATTATCGCCTCAAAGAAGAAGTTGAAGAAAACAAGGCATTCCTCTTAGCAAGAAAAAGAACCTTAGGTCTGTTTGGATCTGATTTCGTTCATCTCGGCCTTCTTATCATTCTCGCAGGAGGTATCATAAGCGGTTTTGGTGGATTCAGGAAAAATCTAACCCTTTCAGAAGGAGATACTCTTGATATTCCTAATGCTGAATTTAAGCTCAGACTTGATAAATTCGAAACAGAATACTACCCTGACGGCAACGTCAGAGATTGGAAAAGCACCCTCACAGTCATTGAAAATGAGAAGCCAATTCTAAGCAAAATCATTGAGGTTAACCATCCCCTATCCTATAGAGGATTTGTTTTTTATCAAAGCAGCTACGGTTGGGACTGGACAAACACTTCTGTAGGAATTTGGGTAAAAAAAAGAAAAGATCCCTCATTCTTGAGAAAAATAGATATAACAGTGGGTGAAAAAGTAAGCCTTGAAGGCGAAAACATCCAGATTTCTTTTATACAGTTTATCCCTGATTTTATTTTAAACGAAAAAAACGAAGCAGCCACGCGTTCTCTTCAGCCCAGAAATCCTGCCGCTTTTATAGAAGGATGGCAAGAAGAGGAGAAAATTTTTTCCGGTTGGATTTTTTCCCAATTTCCTGACTTTTCACGCATCCATTCAGAAAAAGAAACAGATTTATCCTTTGAATTAAAGAACTTCAAGGCTAGCCAGTATTCTGGTATCGAAGCAGCTAAAGACCCAGGAGTAAATATCATTTGGCTGGGATGTACCTTATTAATGATAGGTTTAGCTTGTGCTTTTTACTGGCCGTCCCGAGAAATTAAAATTATTCTGGAAGAAACTCAAGGCAAAACAGGAGTAATTGCCGGCGGAATTGCTTCCAAAAACAGAGAAGATTTTCAGTCTGAATTCGATAAAATCATGACTTCTTTAAGGAGATTGAGATGAATGAATCGATTTTATTCTTCACAACTTTTATTCTCTATATCATTTCAGCTTTTTTCTATTTTTCTTTCTTGTTCTCAAAAAAAGAAAATCTGGCAAGAATAGGATTCAAATTTGCTTTTTCAGGTCTTCTCATCCACACAGTGGCCTTGATTTGGAGAACCGTTGAAAGCGGCCATGCTCCATTCACCAACATGTATGAATCTCTCTCTTTCTTCGCCTGGTCGTCAATCCTTGCTTATGTCATCATAGAGTTTAAATATAAAATTAGAAAAGCAGGTCCTTATTTCATGCTTATCGTCATCGCTTTGATGGCTCTGGCTTCTTCGCCGTTGATGCCCAAGGAAGCAACACCCCTCGTTCCTGCTCTTCAGAGTTATTGGCTCTGGCTCCATGTATCGGTGACTCTCCTCGGGGAAGCATTTTTTGCTGTAGCTTTTATCACAAGCATCATGTATCTAGTGGCTGATTCGAGAGAGAAAAAAGGGGGAGCAGCAAAATCAAAACTCTCAGCAGATAAACTTGACTCCATCAGCTACAGATGTATAGCTATTGGCTTTCCACTCTTCACGCTGGGAGGTCTTGTCTTTGGAATGATCTGGGCTTATAAAGCCTGGGGAAGATACTGGAGCTGGGATCCTAAAGAGACATGGAGCTTGATAACTTTGTTCGTCTTTGCCCTCTATCTCCATACACGAGTAGTCATGGGCTGGAAAGGACGCCGTTCGGCCTATGTTGCTATTATCGGATTTTTAGCTGCTTTGTTCACCTATTTTGGGGTAAATTACATATTGTCTGGCTTACATAGTTATGCTTAGGTATTTTTCCAAAGTGACGGGATTATATGCCACTTTGGGACATACTTTATGCTTTGAGTTTTATTGAGCTTACAAGGTGAGTCTTCGTAAAATATATCCAGCAGACAATCAATTAGTCAGAGTAAATCTATATTCTTGCATCTAAACCTACCACCATCTCTTGGAAAATCATGGAATATATTTAAACTGTAAGTTTCTATTTAACTTCTAAGCCTGAGCTACTGGCCTGATCTTATAAAGATTATTCTCCAGGATTGGATTGCAATCAGGCTCCTAAGCCGGTGAATATAACATAAGCAAAAAAACTTAAGCAGATTTATATGGAGTTTTTTTTGTAATTTGTTTTATTTTAAGAAATAGAGCTATGGATAAGAGAAAAATGAAACAGGTAGCAATTATAAGCCCTTTTTTCCTGAATTTAGCTTCTCTTAAAGCAGCTTCTCCTGCACTTGTCACCTCAGCGACTACTTTCTTTCCTTCTTCGATTTTCTCTTCAATTTCCACAAGAGAAAGGCTGTGAGTTAAGTTTCGAACCATGATTAGTATAGTATTTGCTTCTGTCAGCCTGAATTTAGGCTCGCTTACTTCCACTCCCTGTCTATCCGCTTGCTCCAGTAGATTTTCGGCATGACGGATTTTCTTGATGAATGCGTCGAGTTTTTCCTTCATTTGTGAAGCTATCTGATAGGGTTCGGAATCAGGCTCATGACACTGGATGCAGACAGCCTTCTCTCCTGTGCCGAGCATTTCGTCGGATGGCGGAAGAATTTTGTGGTTTCCATGACATGCTTCACATTCGGATATTCCCATTTCGTCGTAAACCTCTTTATGAGGACTTTGAGAGAATAGCTCTCCAGCGCTTGGATGACATTGCCGGCAAACAAAGGCAATTGAAGTTATTTCTGGCGGAGTAGCGCCGTGATTACCATGGCAGTCATTACAAACAGGAGCGGAGAGGTCCTTTTTTTCAAAGAGGGCATGAGCATGCACACTCTCTTTGTAATCATCCCATTGTTTGGTTGGGATTTTATAGTCTTTCATATAATCTTTATCAGAGTGACATCGGCTGCAAGTTTGAGGAATATTCCAGGGAAAAGTCCAGGATTTGGGGTGAGTAGAAGTTTGGATGCCATGAGCAGCATGGCAGTCAGTGCAAAGAGCGACTTTTGTATCGCCTTTTTTTAAGAGCTGGCCGTGCTCGCTTGTCCAGTATATATCTAACTGATCAACTCTTATGCTGGGATTAAAGCGCCTCATGTAGCTTGAATCAGAATGGCAGGAAGCACAAAATTCAGGAATTTGGGATCTTTTAGGAGATCCTTTAAAGCTTTTATCCTTGGCTAAATCAATATCTTCTTCCGCAGGATTTCCTCCATGGCAATCTGCGCAACTCAACCCGAATTGCTGATGAATATCCTTCTCGAAAGTCTCTACAGGTGCGAGGAGTTCATCTTCCAGCTCTTGGTGACATTCGATACAGTAGTTTTTCTGGGCGTAGAGGGAAAGACTGAAAATGGATATAGCCAGGAAAAAAATACTCAACAGGTTGATTATTTTCCTCATTTTCCGTGCTTTCATTTCTTATAAACCTGGCAGAAGATATGTCACAGCAGTCATCACTACAATATAAAGAAGAACGATCCAACCCATAACAGAAAAAAATGGGCTCCTTCTTTCCTTGGCCGCATTTCGATCCAGGAAGGGAACAAGCATCCAGAGGAGGCCACCTATCATAAAACCAAAAAGAGCTATCATTTCTCCTTCAATGGAAAAAATATGAGCAGGTATGATTTTCAGAGTTGAGAACATAAAACAAAAATACCATTCTGGTTTTATTCCGATAGGAGTCGCGGCAAAAGGATCTGCTTTTTGGCCGATTTCCCAGGGGAAAAATACACAGAGCACACCGATGATAGCCAGCATGAGCATCCAGCCCAGGGAGTCTTTCAGGATAAAATTGGGGAAAAAGGGAACTTCTTTGACCTTGTTTTCAGGTATTCCTATGGGCTTACTCATTCCCAGTGTTTGGACTAAGAGGACATGAATACCAAGAATCATCACTGTCAGCAAAGGCAGAATGCCTATATGTAGCCAGAAAAAGCGGGAAATGGTAGCCCCTGTGACATCAGTCCCTCCTAAGATGAAAGTCTTGATGTGCTTTCCAATCAAGGGAAGAGTCCCAGCAATATCTGTTCCCACGCGGGTGGCAAAAAAGGAAAGTTCGTTCCAAGGAAGCAGGTATCCACTGAAGCCAAAGGCAAGAAAAACAAGAAGAAGGAAAAAACCGGTTATCCAGGTTAATTCCCGTGGGGATCTGTAAGCTTTGAGAAAGAAAGAGCTGAACATATGAATAAAAATAGCTGCGATGAGAATATTAGCAGACCAGCTGTGCACAGAGCGCATCAGCCAGCCAAATTTAACCTGGCTCATGATGAAGATAATGCTTTCGTGGGCAGAGTTAACAGAAGGCGAATAGTAGAGGAGGAGCAAAATGCCGGTTAGAACTTGAAGAATAAAAAGAAAGAGACAGATGCCTCCGAAATAATACCAGAAAGAATGTTTATGCTCGGGAACCTTCTTTTTTTTGGCAAACTGAATGAGACCAGAAAGCATAAAGCGGGAGTCAAGATAAGAATAAATACTTTGAAGAATGTTTTTCATCTCATCCTTTTTTTGAAACGACGATATCTTCACCTGAGATTTCCACGTTGTAAGATTCCAAAGGAGCAGGAGGAGGACCAGAGACGACATTTCCACCGAGATCAAATCTTCCGTTATGACAGGGGCAAAGAATCGTTCCAGTATCTTCCTCGTAGATGACAGTACAGGTGAGGTGGGTGCATATAGCAGAGAAAGCCCTTAATTCTCCGTCTGAAGTGTTTATCAGGATGCCAGGGGAAGTTCCGAATTTAAAGATTTTAGACGTGTTTGGTGCGAGTTCGCCTAATCTTGCAGCCGTGATTTTTTTTATGACAACCTCAATTTGCTTAGTGGGAAGTAAATAGCTAATGGTAGGATAAAGAAAAGCAATAAATGTTCCAATAAGACTTCCCCCTAAAAATAAATCAATAAATTTTCTTCTGTTCATTTGCTGTGTTTTTACCCATTGATTTTAATGTTATTTGAAAATTTGTCAACATCTCATCAATAGCTGTGTAGTTATGAATTCCAGAACTCCCGTCGAGTTCAATGTTTTTAAGAGATTTTTCAATATTTAAAAGTTGCGCTTGTTCTTCTTTGGATAAGTTTAGTTTTTTCCTCTCTGCTAAAGTGGTTTTCAACGAGCGGATAAGGTCTTTTACTGAATTCTGCCACTCTAAGAAAATCTCACCGTATTCATCTTCATGGCAATCTACACATTTATTCTTGTCAGGGCGATAGATTTGATCTCGAGAATCGAGGTGACAGCCTGTGCATTCTATTTCAGCTTCAAACATTATATCCATTGGAATGTTGTGGCCCTCTAATTGACCTCCTTCATAAAACATCGTCTGCAATTTATGGCAAGCAGTGCAATCTTTTTCTGTGTCCTTGTGGTGACAGACAGCACAGCCTTGTTTGGAGGCGATAAATTCTCCATGTTTTCTGACATTGGAATGGCAGGTGCTGCACTGTATTTTCTGTTCAATCAGATGCTTTTTATGGGGGAAATCAAGGCCGAAGATTTGAGTATTGATTTCTTCAATCCCGCTGTGGCAGTTAGAGCATTGAGTCGGTATTTCTTTGGCCACTCCCAGAAAACTTTTGGGTTTATAGGAAGAACCTATGAAACTCAGAGCTTCTACTACTATATTGTAAGAAGCAGTGAGGAGTTCCTGAGAGTATTCAACATTGTGCACGCTTTTTCCTCTTTCGACAATGTCGATGTTAAAGGCGGCTTCCTCAAGGAGTTTCTGAGCCTTTTCCTTCTGAACACTTTTGGTGTGTTTCAGTTCATCGCTGGCTTTTTCATAAATGGTCCTGATCGAACTCAATTTTTTTTCCGTAGAAATCTCCCAGTCTTTCATAATCCTCGCAAAGCCCTTCCCGTGGCAGGATTCACAGGCGGCGGCTTTTGAGATTAATGTTTCGCTTTTTATCACCTTACCGCCAGTTTCTTCATGGAAAATATGGCAACCTTTGCAGCTCAATCCCTTCTCCAACATGATATTAGGTACAGGATGGGAAACCCCTTTACCTCCTTCTCCGAGAAAAAGGATTTTTTGGGCTTTGTGATAGTCTATATGGCATGTTTTGCACTCCGATATGGCTTCAATATCTTTGATAATCTTGTGCTGAATATCCAAATGACATTGGTTACATTCGATTTTATGGGAAAAAATATGCTCATAATGAATGAGGTCTGTATCGTCGTATTTATCAAGCCTATCTGTTTTCCAGTGGCACTTATAACAGTTTTCTCGAGGAACAATTCCATCACCGATAATTGTATTGCTGTGGCATTTATCGCATTCAAAGCCCTCCTCAAAAACAAGAGAGTGATTGAATCTTGAAGTCTTTTCTGAAATTAAATCTTCCTTATGATGGCAGTGGTTACAATCGCTTATTTTGGGGTAATGTTCACTTTCTTTGAAGTGGCAAATAAAGCAGGTGCTATCAGTAACTGTAATGTGTTCACCCTGAACAATCTGGGAATGGCAGCTCGTGCAGCGGAGTCGTTTGCCTCTTTTTAAATCAGTGAAATGAATTTTGTGATCAAAGACTACTTTTTTATATTTCACCTTTCCTTCCAGGAGCCTCTTTTCATGACAACCCTCCCGAAGACAGCTTTCATCCGGAATCTCAGCCCAAGGTTTTGATTTTAGGTAGAGCTTGGTCCAGTAGCGGCCAAGCTGCATGATTCCTTCTATCTTAGCCCTGATTTTTGATCTAGCTCCGGGTAAATAATGGCAGGTGGCGCATTCGATATGCCCGTGAGAAGAAGTTTTCCAGCTTTCGTAAAAAGGCTTCATATAGTGGCAGGAAGCGCAAAAATGGGATTTAGAAGTGTATTCGATTGTTCCGATAAGTAAAACAAGAATAAATCCTCCGACCGAGAATAGGATTATTCTTTTTTTCTTTTTTTTCTTCATGCTTTTTATTTTCCGCAAGAAGGAAAAGTTTATTCTTAATTTCTTCATTTTGACAAGCTATAATTCTACATTATTATAACTGCATTCTTTGTGCCAAGTAGTGAAAATATTTCTCCTATCTACCTTAAAGAAAATAAAAAAGTTAGGCAATAGAAAAATAAACATAGATGGATCGGATCCTTCTGTTGGGTGAATTCACCCTTTGCTGGGTTATATCACCCATTTATTTATAAAAAATATTGAGCTCAATCACACTTCTTGAGCTTTTTTTCTTGAAATTCTTCCGTTTTTCATTTTTTAATTAAACATATTTTTTATGAAAATGACTATAACTCATACTATATCTTCGAGAAGGTGTGAGATTTTAAGTTTCTTTCTCGGATAGAAACGTGTAGATCCTAATGACAGCTTATTTTTTTAATCAAAAAATCGTAGTTTTTCTTCCATCAAAATATTTAGTGAAGTTTTCAACTTATTTAGTGACTATAGATTAATAAAAGACCTTTGATTTGGCACATATTTTGCTATACATTATTGTGGTGATTTGTATATTTTCAATTATAATTTTGCGCTCATGAATAGAATAAAAGGTATAAGAGAAAAAATACCTGATCAGGTAAAGCGTCTTTTGATACCGGTAGTGTTGGTAATAGCTGCTTTTGTTGTTATGAGACATTTTCTTGTTCCTTCTGATTTCGGAAAATATGGACATTACAGGGCATCGGCTATTGATGATGTAATATCGCTGGAGATTAAATATAGCGGGCATATGGTCTGCGATGACTGCCATGATGATATTGTGGAGGTTAAGAAAATGTCCTATCACAGGGATGTGGCGTGCGAAGCGTGTCACGGTCCGGCTGCAGCCCACACCGAAGACCCTGATGGCAATAAACTTCAGGCTCCGAGGGAGAGAGGATATTGCCCCCTATGTCATGAGTATCTTCCTTCTAGACCCACAGGCTTCCCTCAAATAGTTTCAGAATCACATAATCCAAGGAAAGCTTGCATCTCCTGTCATGATGCTCATGATCCCAAAACGCCTGAAGCACCAAAAGAATGCAAGGCATGTCATGCCGAGATTGCAAGGACAAAGGCCCTTTCTCATCATATCTACGTCTCCTGTATCAGGTGTCACGAAACACCTGAAGAGCATAAGGTCCGCCCAAGAGATTATCGTCCTGAGAAACCAATTAGACGAGAGCTCTGTGGAGAGTGCCACGCGAAGAATGCCCCGGCTGCAAAGGCAATTCCAAGAGTCGATATGGCAACTCACGGCGAAAGGTATGTATGCTGGCAATGTCATTATCCTCACTTACCAGAGGTTGATTAAATGGATAAGATAAATATCGAAAGAAGAGAGTTTCTTGAAAAACTCATTTTTTCTCTTCTTTCTCTATCATGCCCTGGACTCCTGATATCGAAAGAAAAAAATAAAGAAAAAACTTTAGTTTATGAAGGAGGTTATGTTCCTAAAGCCCACTCCTGGGGAATGGGAATAAAGATAAATAGATGCATTGGGTGTGGTCGGTGTGCAAGTGCCTGTAAGAAGGAGAATAATGTTCCGCAATTGCCCTTTTTTTTCAGAACATGGGTGGAGCGGTACATAGTTTTTGAGGGAGGTGAAGTGATTGTAGATAGCCCCAATGGTGGTGTGGATGGCTTCAATCGGAATATCCATGAGAAAAAAATGCTCAGGAGCTTTTTTGTACCTAAGTTGTGTAATCAATGTGCCAACCCCCCTTGTGTTCAGGTTTGTCCCACCGGAGCTACATTCAAGACTGATGATGGAGTTATCCTTGTTGATTCTAAATATTGCATAGGATGTGAATACTGTATTCAGGCTTGTCCCTATGGGGCTCGATTTCTTCATCCAAAAACTCGCACAGCAGAGAAGTGTAATTTTTGCTATCACCGATTGGTGAAGGGGATGATACCTGCCTGTGTTGAAGTGTGTCCTACTCAAACAAGGGTATTCGGAGACAGAAAGGGAAGAGCCAGCCCTCTTGTTAGATTTATGCGCATGCACAAGATTCGAGTTCTTAAACCATATCTCAACACAGAACCAACGGTGTTTTATGCAGGTCTTGATATGGAGGTAAAATAATATTGGAAAAGCTTGCTGAACATTTATGGCCAATACTTAAACAGATAACCGGGTATATTTATCCCAATGAGATTGAGTTATATTGGGGCATGCTTATTGTCATATATCCTTATATTACCGGACTCGTTGCCGGTGCCTTCATTCTCGCTTCGCTTGTTAAAGTATTCAATGTTAAGGAACTTCAGCCCACTTACCGGCTCTCTCTTCTTACTTCGCTTGCCTTCTTAATAGTGGCACCCTTGCCTCTGTTAGCGCATCTTGGACATCCTGAAAGATCCCTTGAAATCTTCCTTACTCCAAATAAAAGCTCTGCGATGGCCATGTTTGGATTTGTTTATGCCTGGTATCTTATGGCGGTTTTACTGCTTGAAATATGGTTTGACTACAGGAAAGACCTAATTATGTGGGCTGATAAGGAGAAAGGACTGAGACGATTGATAAAGAGAATAATCACATTATTTTCCACCGATACATCAGAACGAGCAGTGAAGTTTGATAAAAAGGCAGTAAAAATAATAACCATAATTGGAATTCCTTCAGCATTTCTTCTCCACGGATATGTCGGGTTTATATTCGGTTCTATCAAGGCAAATCCATGGTGGTCAAGTGTGCTCATGCCAATAGTGTTTCTTTTTTCAGCGATTGTCTCGGGTATTGCCTTGGTGTTGCTTATCTATATGGTAGTGACACTCGTGCGCAGGCAAGAATTGGTAATGGCCTCTTTGGACAAGCTCGCAAATTATTTGTTCTTCACAATGATTGTGGCCTTCTCCCTTGAGGCCTTGGATTTCATCCACCGTTTGTATGAGTCAGAGGAATCTATTACAATACTATCCCAGTTGATTTCGGGAAAATTATTTGTAAGTCTTGTTGTTATCCAGTTCCTCCTTGGGATGATATTACCTCTGGGTGCGCTGGCCGCGGTCAAATTGTTCCGTGTGCCCGCGGAATTAAGAAGACATGTCTACTTTGTCTCTGCATTGCTTGTTCAGGTAGGAATCTTTACTACACGTTGGAATGTGGTCATAGGCGGGCAATTATTCTCTAAAAGTTTCAGGGGACTAACTGCTTACAAAATGACACTTGGGGGAATGGAGGGATTACTTGCATCCTTGGCATTTCTAATCCTTCCATTTGTAATACTTTATATTCTTGTCAAGATATTGCCTCCCTGGGAAAAAAATAGGACGCCCTAATTACTTATGAAGCTTCGAGAAATTCCTTTTTTTACCTTCCTTCTTTGTATAATCTTTGCCTCCTTTTTAGCTGCTACGACGAACGAGGATTGTGCGATTTGCCATGACGATCCTGAATTAACTACTGAGCAAAAGCGCCGCACTATTTCTCTTTATGTAGACCCTAAGAAGTTTTCAGGTTCAGTTCACAAAGACTTAGATTGCACTTCTTGCCATATAGATGCAGATGTGGAAGAGTTCCCCCACCCCGAGAGACTTGAGCCTGTGAACTGCGGGGTTTGCCATGATAAAGCCGATGAGGAATTTTTCGCCGGATTTCATGGAAAAGCTTTGAAACGTGGGGCTCCCTATGCTCCGACTTGCAGCGAATGTCACGGAGAGCATTATATTTTGCCTCCCAGCGATGTTAAATCCCGGACTTATAAGATGAACATTCCTGTTCTTTGCGGAAAATGCCACAGGGAAGGGGCACCTGTTGCCAGGATTTATAACATTCCAGAAAAAGACATTTTATCCAATTATTCCCAGAGTATTCATGGTGAAGGACTGTTCAAGCGAGGCTTAATCGTTACGGCAACATGCAATGACTGCCACGGCAACCACCTGATTCTTCCTCACACTAATGCAAGCTCGACAATATCTGCCCGCAACATCGCCTCAACCTGCACCCAATGCCATGCCAGAATCGAAGAAGTGCATACAAAAATCATCAAGGGGGAACTCTGGGAACTAGAGCCAGGTGCCATTCCTGCCTGCACTGATTGCCACCAGCCGCATACCATAAGAAAAACAAGCCTGGTGATTCGCACATCTGACCGAGAGTGCCTCAAATGCCACGAAAAGGAAGATGTCTATAAAACGGTCGGCGGACAGCAGATTTCAATGAATGTCCGCAAAGAGCACATACAGAATTCCATGCACAGGAACATTCCCTGCGTGAAGTGTCATACTGATATCAACCCGCAGATTCATAGACCCTGCGAAACTGCAGGCCGTGTTGACTGCTCAAACTGCCACGCTCAGATTGCAGAGGATTACTTTGAAAGTGAACATGGGAAAGCCTATTTCCAGAAGAATCCTGATTCTCCTTACTGTACGGATTGTCATGGAAAACACACTGTTCTTTCTCACCTGGATGAAAAAGATAAGACTTACCGGGCCAACATACCCAAGTTGTGCGGAGATTGCCACGGTAAGCTAGTTGCTCCGGATACCCTCAAAATAGAGCAGGAAAGCATTCTGGTAGACTACTCAGGCAGTGTGCATGGACAGGGCTTAATCAAAAAGGGCTTGCTGCTCAGTGCTGTGTGCACAGACTGCCACAATACTCACTATATCTTGAACCACGAGGTCGAGCGGTCATCCACTTACCCGAAAAACATTCCTGCAACATGCGCCACCTGTCACAAGGGTATCTATAATGAATTTGTTGACAGTATTCACGGACCGTCAGGTTCAAAAACTGCTGAAAAATTACCTAATTGTGAAGACTGCCACTCTGCTCATCAAATCAAAGAAATACAGCAGGACCAATTCATGGCAGAAGTCACTCACCAGTGCGGCTCCTGTCATGCCGACCTTTCAGAAACATACACAGAAACAATTCACGGCAAAGCCTATACTCTCGGCTATCTAAAGGCAGCCAAGTGTTCTGACTGTCACGGAGCACATGACATAAGGAAAGTCGACGATCCGGATTCTCACGTAGGATTCAAGAAAGTTGTTCAGACCTGCCAGAAATGTCATCCTGATGCCAACCGCCGGTTCACCGGCTACCTGACTCATGCCACCCATCATGACAAACAAAAATATCCTATCCTCTATTTCACGTTCTGGGCGATGACTTACTTGCTTATTGGTGTCTTCGGTTTTTTTGGCTTGCATACTTTATTATGGATGCCCCGGTCTTTCAAATATCTCAAAGAAAAAAGAAAACACAAAAGGATTCATAAAAAATATTACATTCAGCGTTTTACTACAGAGCAACGTATCACCCACATTTTTGTGATTCTCAGTTTTATGGCACTGGCGCTAACAGGAATGATGCTCAAATTTGCAAACATGCCCTGGGCCCAATTCCTTGCAAATCTGTTAGGAGGAGTTAAAATCGCGGGACGTATTCACCGCATTTCAGCCATCATTACTTTCGGATACTTTTTCACCCATTTGTTTTCTATGATCAGAACTAAAATTAAAACCAGGACGTCCTGGAAACAAATGATCTTCGGTAAGCGCTCGCTCTGGTTTAATAAAAAAGATATACGAGATTTTGTTGGTTCGATAAAATGGTTTCTCGGCTTCGGCCCCCGGCCCAAGTATGGCCGCTGGACCTACTGGGAAAAATTCGATTATATGGCTGTTTTCTGGGGAATTGGCATCATCGGAATATCCGGATTGATCCTCTGGCTTCCGGAACTCTTCACTAAATTTTTGCCCGGCTGGCTCATCAATGTGGCCATGATCATCCATAGCGACGAAGCTCTGTTAGCTGTAGGATTCATCTTCACGATTCACTTCTTCAACACCCACCTGCGGCCCGAATCCTTCCCCTTGGATCCTGTCATCTTTACCGGAGTAGTACTTCTGGACGAATACAAGAAAGATCGTCCTGAAGAGTACAAATATCTCAAAGATTCTGGTGAATTGAAAAAATCAGTCGTGCTGAAGGAACTCTCTCCGAAAAAGCTGCTCGCTATGCGAATCTTTGGATATGCTTTCCTTATTACAGGGATAACTTTAATTTTGTTGATTATTTATAGCATGCTTTTTGGTTACAAATAGATTATTGATAGCTTTTCATCGATAATTGAGTATAATTTATACAAAGATTGAATAGATAAGCAAAAGAAAGAATTTAAATATGAAAAAATTTTTGATTTTGTCAGCTTTTTTCATGCTTGCCTGTGTTCCACTTTTCTCTGAAGCCGATGAAGACTGTATGATCTGTCATGAAGATCCTGATCTAAAAACTGAGGAAGGAACATTGCTTTTTATCGAATCTGTAAAATTCCTTTCTTCTGTGCATGGAGAATCAGGAATTTCTTGTGTCGGTTGTCATTCAGACTTGCAGGGATTTGAAGATTTTCCTCATAAAGAAAAACTAGAAACTGTCAGTTGTGGGGAATGCCATGATAAGGCAGCGGAAGAATTCAAGGCGAGCATCCACAGCGAAGCAACTATTAAAAAAGATTCCTTGATAGTTAGTTGCAAAGATTGTCATGGCAAACATGACATAAGAAATAAAGATGACTTTGATTCTCGAGTTTTTCCTCTCAACCTTCCTCAAACCTGCGAACTATGTCATCTGGGAAAAGTTAAGAGAGAAAGAGGAGTTGAGTTTATCAAACAGTATGAAAAAAGCATCCATTTTGAAGGGTTAGAAAAAGCTGGTTTAACCACTTCTTCTAATTGCAGCAATTGTCATGGAGCTCATGATATTAAAGCAGTCCATCATCCTCTCTCTAGAGTCTCAAGAGAAAATATTATTGGAACGTGCGGCACGTGTCATGTAGGTATTGAACGAGATTACCTTGAAGGAGTTCATGGAAAAGATTATGCCAAAGGAAGTAAAGATGTGCCTGTCTGCACGGACTGCCACAGCGAGCATGATATTACCTCGCCTCAAAATTTAGCTTCCAGCGTGTATAAGACAAAAATAGCTGAAGTCTGTTCCCGCTGCCATGACGATGAAGCCTTGTCTCGTCAGTACGGTTTCCTTACTTCACGATTAAAAACTTTTTCCGATTCCTTTCACGGAACAGCATCCAAATTTGGAGAAACACGAGTGGCCAATTGCGCCAGCTGCCATGGTTTTCATGCTATTCGTCCTTCCTCTGACCCAAAATCCTCCACCCATCCTGGCAATTTGCCCGAAACATGCGGAAACTGCCATCCTGGAGCAGGAAAAAATTTTGCTGAAGGAAAAATTCACGTGATTTCCGAAAAAATCAGCAATAAATGGGCCTATCTCTTGAAAATTTTCTATATCATTTTGATCATTGTGATCGTCTCCATATTTCTCATTTTTATTGCGGCAGATATATTCCATAGAGTGTTTCGTAGAAGGAAAAGAGAATGAGTTCAGAAAAAAAAGGCCTTAAAAATAATATGAACGCACTATCTAAAGAAAAATTTCTTATCCGGGATGATGAAATTTTCATGAGGATGAATCTGGCTGAACGGATTCAGCACTTCATCCTCATCATCACTTTTCTCATTTTGATTGTCACTGGCCTTCCTCTGCTCTTCTATAACATCAAATTCTTGAAATCTCTCTTTTCAATAGAACAAAGTTTCTACACCAGAGGAATTCTCCATCGCGCTGCCGCAGTAGCAATGATTCTCAACCTCATATGGCATACTCTTTACACAGTTTTCACCTCGCGAGGAAGAAATAACTTCAAAGAAATGATTCCAAAATTCAAGGATCTTAAAGATGCTTTTAAAATTTTTTGGCACAATACGGGATTGACCCGGTTTCTTTATAGGCGAGGAATCCTTAAAAAATTCTTTGCATCTCATCCCTATTGGCTCTTTGAAAAACCTCCCAAATATGGCCGCTACAACTTCATCGAAAAATTTGAATACTGGGCTGTGGGCTGGGGGTCTGTAGTGATGATTATCAGTGGTTTTTTTATGTGGAATGTTGAGCTTTCTCTCTCCATCTTTCCCTTATGGGCTCACAACATATTCATCATTCTCCATGGTTACGAGGCAATACTTGCCTTTCTAGCCGTCATTATATGGCACATGTATAATGTTCACTTAAATCCTGAATCCTTTCCTATGAGCAAGATCTGGGTTAATGGAAAAATAACAGGTAAAGAACTCCGTATTCTTCATCCTTTGGAGTATAAAAAGATTCTCGAAAATAGAATGAAAGCAGACCAATCAAATCAAAGGGAATAGTCCTTCCTTTAATAAACCTGAATTACTCACAAAAACTGCCGGTGCTTTTATTTATTTTTGCGGCGTTTCTTTGGCAATAATACTGTAAATGTGCTCCCCTTTCCCAGCTCGCTTAGTACTCGAAGCTTTCCATGGTGACCTTCAATAATCTCTTTCACAATTGTCAATCCAAGTCCAGTACCTTCTACTTTGTATGATTTAGCATTCGGAGCACGATAAAATTCATTAAAAATCTCGGGCAAATCTTCTGAAGCGATACCGATGCCCGTATCTGACACGTTTATTTCGATAAAACCTCCTTTCTGTTTCATGGATACATTGATCGCACTATCCTCTTTAGAGTATTTTACAGCATTGCTAACCAAATTGGAGAATACTTCGCTAAGGGCTTTTCGATCAGCCACAACTTGAGGAAATCCCGGAGGAATCTGGACATTTATCACGGTATTTTTCTTCTGGGCTTGATCTTTAATATCATCAACAACCTTTTGCATAACGTCTGCCATCTGTACAGTCTCCGTATGATAAACCGCTTCAGCGGATTTGCGGTAAGATAATATTAAAATATCATCGAGCAGCTCCAACAACGTAGAACTTCTCCGTTTAGCTGTCTTTATTAAGTCCTTTTGCTGTTCGGGAAGCTCAGAATAATACTCTCCCAGAACCAAACTCAAGCAACTTTGGATTACTGCAAGATGAGAACGTGATCCATGTTCCATCCTTCTCATGAAATCTGATTTCAAATTATCGAGTCCTCGAAGTTTCGCATTTGCTATGTTTAGCTTTTCATTTGTCCTTCTTAATTTCTCGGTTGCTTTTTTTACTTCATCTTTAAGCTTTACATTCCACTGCTCAATTTCCTCGAGGGATTTCTTTAATTCGGCAGTCATCTTATCAAAAGATTTGCCGAGTTCTCCTATCTCATCAGAATGGTAACTTCCGATTCGATAATTAAGATCTCCCCGGGCTATTTTTCGAGTCCCCTCAATCAATTTGTGAATAGGAGTATTAACAAATAAAAAAACAAAAAGGCCAATGCTCACCGAAATAAACAGGAATGTAAATAAAAAGTATATGATGCTTTGTTTCCTGCTTGTCCCTATCTGTGCGTCAAAACGAGCGAGAGATATCAAGATATCCATCACGCCCAGAACACTTTGATCCTTAGGATGAAAATGACAGGCACTGTTATAGCACTTAGGCTCATTATAGATAGGATTGATTACGCCAAGTACTCTATAGCCTTTTTCCGATTTGAAAATCCTGGTCTTATCGGGAGAAGATAGTCTTTTTAAAGGCTCTCTATCTTTATGACAGGTGTAACACGCCTCCGCCTTTCTATCGACAAGTATCCCGATCTCTTCCCTGGAATCAGCGGCTATGATTTTCCCTTCTTTATCAAATATCCTGATCTGTTCAATGCCTTCTTGTTTTCCTATGTCCTCTAAAGTTCTCTGAATCTGATCACTTCGGGCAGTCAACATTTCATGCTTTATGCTTCTTTCTATGGTTTGACTGAGTCGAACCGCATTTTGCTGCATTTCATCAATAAGGTTTTTTTTCTGGATATTTATGTTTATATAACCAAAAATTCCTAAAGATAGAATCAGAATAATGCCTATATAAAAAATTAATTTTACGGCCAGGCTTCTGCCTAACATAAAGATGTTCCCTTACACCCTTCTTCACAATAATTTATTATGCTTAGAGCATCCATTTCAGACTTCAGCTGAATTCCCACTATTTCCTCTAATTTCCTCCCTCTTTTGCTTCTTCTTATATGCACCCTTTTGGCCATAACTCAAAAAAGTGAGAATCATGTTAGCAATCTTAAAGGTTTTGCCCTTAGATAATAACGGAGCAAAAATCCTATACCACAGCTATCTCCATTAATATTTGTTGCTTTTTTGAATGAATTTGAAAGGGCTTGTAAATAATAACTAGTCACTGGCAGTTGGCTTTAAGCATTGATTCAAAACATATAATTTATATAAATCATGACTTTATACTTTCAGCACCTATCAGGTTATTTCTTTAACAGTTTTTCTATCCGGGCCAACAAATCATCAGGCTGGACCGGTTTGTCAATGTAGTCATCCGGTCCCACGAGTCCTTGTTCACTTGGATTAAAATCGAATCTAGATCCCGCCTTTTCTTTCACAGCAGAGACAAAAATAATAGGAGTACCTCTTAATTCTTCGTATTCTTTAGATGTTTTAATATCATGACACAAGGAAAAACCATCGAATATACTATCCATCATGATATCAAGGAGGATTAAGTCCGGTTTCTCGTCAAAGAGTTTCTTCTTACCTTCTTGGGAATTCTGAGCAGTTATAACGCTGTATGACCCTGATTCTAACATAATCGTCACTATTTTCCGAAAATCAGGATCATCATCGATAACTAAAATCTTAGCTTTAGGATTATCTGTTTTCATGTCTCTTACCCCCTCTGCAAGATTAATGGCGATTCAATTTTAATTGACATTTTTATGATTAATAATAATCTATGCGTATATTATTTATTACCTAATTTTTCATCTTCCAAAGAATTTATCATGTTCCAATAATTCACAAAGTAAACTCTTTTTTTATGATAAAAAATACGTCAAAAAGCTTTCTTGTTTTTGAACCCTTTTTTAAGAAAAGTTATTGCTTCTCGTTCTGATAATTTTCTTTTATTACAACCTTGTATTGAACTAATTTCATCCGTATCATAAAGTCAATCTCCTTTGATGTCAACTATGAACAGAAGCTATAAAATACCAAAAGAGGAGCTCAATGGCGAACATAAAACATTGACAATGAACGGATTATCTATTAAGATTCTTTTGGAAATTATAAAGGAGAACATAATGAAAAAAACCATATTAATCTTAATTATTGGCATTCCTTTAATATTTATTATCAGTCTTTTTAGCCAGGAATTTACTTATATCAGCGCTGGAAAATGCAAAATCTGCCATAAAAGCGAAAAGCAAGGAAGACAATTCCCCCTCTGGGAAGAAAAAAAACACTCTAAGTCCTTTGCCGCTTTAAGTTCTCCAGAAGCTCCTGCTAAAGCCAAGGAAATGGGAGTGGAAAACCCGGCCGAGAGTAAAGATTGTCTCAAATGTCATGCTCCACTTTTCGAAAAAGCTCCTGAACTTAAAGAAGAGGGAGTAACTTGTGAAGTCTGTCATGGGCCAGGAAGCGTTTATAAAAAGCTGAAAATCATGAAAAGCCGGGAAGAATCTGTAAAGAATGGACTTACTGTCTATGATACTCCTGAAGCAAAAAAAGAATGGTGTTTGACCTGTCATGAGAATGCTCATGGACAATCATTTGATTTTGAGGCTTCCTGGGAAAAAATAAAACATCCCGTCCCTGAAAAGCAATAGTTACTGTTCAATTACACTTTTAATACTTGATACAGTTCCGTCATTATAATATTCCTTTATGGACGCTCGGACATATAACCCGGGCCTGGCACTTTCCAGATAGGATAATAATCCAAAGAGATCGGTGATGAAAAAAATTGGTCGACTGCATGTACTCACAGACACTGTACTGCAATCCCGTTTCTCGCATCTGGAACTCGCCAGAATGACGCTAAAAGGTGGTGCTGATACTATCCAGTTCCGCCAGAAGGCTGGGGCAACGCGGGAGATGATCGAGATTGTCCGACAGTTAAAACAACTGTGCCTGGACTCTGGTGTAACACTCATAGTGAACGATCGCGTAGACGTTGCAATTGCCGCAGATGCAGACGGTGTCCATTTAGGACAGGATGATTTCCCCATTCCTCTGGCGCGCAAACTGCTTGGCGAAAGCCGGATAATTGGCGGATCTGCAGCTACCCTTGAAGAAGCCCAAAAATGCCTCGCTGAAGGAGCAGACTACATTGGATTTGGTCCCGTTTATCCGACTGCATCCAAAGCAGATGCAGACCCTGTCACCGGTATTAAGCTCCTGAAACAGACGGTTGAAACTATCCCTCTCCCTATTATTGCCATCGGTGGCATAAGTGTAGAGAATGCACCTGAGGTAATGGGGGCCGGCGCACAGGGAATCGCTGTGATCTCTGCTGTCTGTTGTCAAGAAGACCCTGAGCAGGCGACCCGGACGCTCCGCCAAGCTCTCCAAACAAAGACATTAAGAGAGAATCATGCCTAAGACTCTGGCAGATGTCGGGGAATTCGGATTAATCCATCGAATTCACAACCTCCTCAAAAAGGAGGGAGTTAAAACACCCGGGGTGACACTGGGAATCGGGGATGATACTGCATCTATCCAACCTCGTCCCGGATATGAACTATTGGTCACTTGTGATTGCCTGGTAGACGGCCAACATTTCTTATCAGATCGCATCACTCCCCTAGATTTAGGACGACGGGCGATGGTGGTGAACATAAGTGACATAGGTGCTATGGGTGGTCAACCTCTATACGCCCTCGTGTCATTAGGGCTAAAAGCAGACATACCTGTCGCGGATATGGAAAACATGTATCGTGGATTCGTGATAGAACTCAATCCGTTTGGGGCTTCTATTATCGGTGGCAACATCACTAAGACGCGGGATGCCATTTTCATTGACATCACCTTACTTGGCGAGGCAGAGCAAAGCAAACTCATGCTCCGTTCTACCGCCAAGGCTGGAGATGCGATTCTGGTCACAGGGTATCCAGGACAAGCCGCAGCCGGTCTGCAATTCCTGTTACGTTCCCAGTCAAGAAAGGATACTCGAGAGCATCCGCTGGTAGGCGCTTACAATACTCCCTCGCACCGTGCACGGGAAGGACAGGCAATTGCCCGCTCTGGGTATGCAACAGCTATGATTGACACCAGCGACGGATTCCTGGGTGATCTGGGACATATCTGTCACGACAGTGGTGTGGGTGCGGTGGTGATTCAAGAAAAATTACCTATAAGTGAGGATCTCCGTCAAGCTGCTCTCGAACTAAAGCTGGATCCTTACGAATTGTTCTTACAGGACAGCGATGATTACGAGTTGATCATCACCAGCGCTCCTAAAAACGCAGCTCAGATCCGTTCTGCTGTTGCCTCAGTAGATAATGTGCCTGTCACCGAAGTCGGTAAGATTACTGATTCAGTCGGGGATATCCAATTGATACTTCCTGATGGAGCTAGACGACACATCAAGCCTGCAGGATGGAATCATTTCGCAAAAGGAGGATATAATGTTTGACAAAAATCTCGCCCAAAAATCAGGAGAGAATCTGAAGAATCTCCGCAAGAAGAAGCCTTTGATTCATAACATAACGAACTATGTAGTCATGAATTACACTGCTAACGCATTGCTTGCCTGTGGTGCTTCACCTGTGATGGCCCATGCATCAGAGGAAGTCGAGGAGATGGTTTCCTTTGCCGGCGCACTGGTACTCAACATCGGAACCCTCACTCCCTACTGGGTCGATTCGATGCTCAAAGCAGGCAAACGTGCCAACGAACTGAATGTTCCGGTTATTCTGGATCCAGTGGGTTCAGGGGCTACGAAACTAAGGACTGACTCCGCCAAGCGACTTATAGACGAACTCTCCATAAAAGTGGTCCGGGGAAATGCCTCTGAAGTGCTTTCCTTAGCCCATGAGGGTTCCAAAACAAAGGGTGTTGACTCCATCCACACTGTGGACGAGGCAGCCGATGCAGCTCTTGTACTCTCTAAGGAACTGAATATTACTCTGGCAATTACGGGGAAAGTGGATCTCATAACAGATGGAGAACGAATCTTCCGTGTTTCTAACGGCCATGATCTTATGGGTTATTGTACGGGCACGGGCTGCACTGCAACGGCCCTTATTGGAGCGTTCCTGGCAGTGGATTCTGACCCTGTCACAGCAACAACCACTGCACTCGCCTACTTCGGCCTTGTAGGCGAGAAAGCAGGCACTAAAGCCCCAGGCCCCGGCAGTTTCCAAATAGCCATGCTCGATGCTCTTTACACTGTGGATGAAAAGCAGATGGAAGAGGGAGCAAAAATCCATGCTCAATAGATAATTGCAGCTCTGTTAAGAATTACATTTTTTGGTTCTCTTCCATTTTGTGTGGGTAAGACATGTTTCGATACATTAAAGAAAATATTCAGGGATGAGTGTAGCGACCATTGAAGATTTAGCCTTCCCGAATCGTTCTTCTAGGGCACCCGACAGCGTCGGGCGGCGAGTATGTCTGAGCGAAGCGAGTTACGCAGCCGCCGAGAAGAGCGATGAGGGGATGGCGTTAAAAATCTGAAGGGAGCGAGGTCATCCCCGAATATTTTCTGATCATGACCCACACAAAAAGGAAGAGGATCCATTTTTTAATCTCTCCTGCTTTCGCCTCCTTATATTTTTTCCCCCTTTTAAGATATATATTTGCTTATTTTTATTAATTCTATTACATCTATCGTTAAAATAGTAGAAATAGTATAATGGGGCTCATGATACGGGATTTCGTCCTTAAAGATGGCTCTAAAATTGCTATAATCGGTGGGGGTCCTGCGGGTTCCTTATTTGCCCATTTCGCACAAAAATGGTCCACTCAAAAAGATATCGATGTTTCCGTTACCATTTTCGACGGTAAGGACTTTTTACAGAAGGGACCAAAAGGCTGCAACCTCTGCGCCGGAGTCATAGCAGAAAGCTTGGACCAAAAGCTGAAAGAGGAAGGCATATTTCTCCCTGAAAAAAGGATAATCAGTAGAGTAGAGGGATACTGCCTTCATGTGGACAGCGAAAGCCTCCTCCTTTCTTGTGCTGAAAATGAGATAAATTCTATAGCTACAGTCTTTAGAGGTAATGGCCCCCGTTATTCAACCTTTCCTGAAATCATTAGTTTTGATGATTTTCTTTTGAGCTGGGCCCAAGATAGAGGAGCAGAGGTCGTCTCCCAGCCTGTATGGGAAATAAAATTACCTAAGGATAAATCCAAGCCTATAAGTTTATACTATGGGAATAAAGAAAATCTTCGAAAATTCGACGCAGATTTAGTAGTAGGAGCCTTTGGAGTGAATACCTATCTCATGAAAGAAATTCAGAATCTTGGGTTTGGCTACAAACCTCCCCAGACTATTACTACCTACCAGGCAGAGATCAAATTAGGTAAAGAAGAAGTTTTAAAACATTTCGGCAACACAATCCATGTCTATATGCCAAAATCAAAAGATATCAGGTATGCTACAATAACTCCTAAAGGAGACTATGTCAGCATAACGTTAATCGGGAAAAAAAACGCCACAAAAGACATCTTTCAAGAATTCCTTAATCTTGAAGAAATTCAAAACAGGATTCCACTCCTTAAGCCTCACTGTTTTTGTTACCCAAAAATTGTTATCTCCCCCTCAAAAAACTCCTTTACTCATCGACTGGTGATGATAGGGGATGCCAGCTTCTCACGCCATTACAAAAACGGGATTGAATCAGCTTTTATCACGGCCCAACTGGCAGCAGAGACTGCATTCTGCTCTGGGATTGACGCTTCTTCTTTTTCTTCCTCTTACTACAAACATGCGAAAAAGCTAATCATCCATGACAATTATTACGGCCGATTCCTTTTCTTGATCAATGATATAATTTCTTCCATACCTCTCCTAACTCAATCCCATTTATCCTTAGCCAAAAAGAAGGGGAACAAGGATTCCCCAAAGAAAATAAGGTCAATCCTCTGGAATATGTTCACGGGCAATATTCCCTACCGTGACATATTCAAGATTCTCCTGGATTTCAACCTGCAAATTTCTCTTTTATTGAATACGTTCAAACTCCTTTTTATAAAATTAAAAAATCCTATTACCTATTTTGGCAAAAGATCTTCCGCATCAACTACGCTTCCTCCGCTCAAAAATAATAAGGTGATTGTTATCATCGGAGGAGGTCCAGCAGGATCCAGCTGTGCCATAAAGCTCAAGAAATTAGCCCTTCAAAAAGGAATAAACATCAGAATAATTGTTTATGAAGGCAAAAGATTTGAAAAGAAAAGCTACTATAACCAGTGCCTTGGAGTACTCTCTCCACCTTTAGACAAAATTATGGAAGGCGAATTAGGTATTCCATTCCCCTGGGAGATTATTCAGAAAAAAATAAACGGCTACGTTGTTCACTCGGATAATAATGTCATTAAACTCTCAGGTGAGCATGATCCTTCTTACGCCTGCCGAAGGGTTGAGTTTGACAACTACCTCTTTCAGAAAGCAAAAGAGATGGGAGTTGAGATTACCCCAGCTCGAGTGATTGATCTCGATTTCAGCTCCGATGGAGTTATGGTTTACAGCGAAAGTAATAATATAAAGGCTGATGTTGTTGTCGGTGCTTTCGGCTTGGACGACGGCATGGCCAAGATTTTCGAAAGGATAACTCCCTACCGTCAGCCAAAATTTCTCTCTTCTATCGTAACCAAAATGCATCCGGGAGAAAAGGCCATGACAGAATTTGGAGATTATCTTTATGCTTTCCTTCCCTCTTCTCTTCCTCACGTCGAATTCGGCGCTATCACTCCCAAAGGAAACCATCTCAGCCTGAACATAGCAGGGAAAAAAGTTGATGCTGATATGTTGGACAAATTCATCAATCTTCCGTCAGTAAGAAAAGCTTTACCCGATAATTTAGATAATTTCTTGCCTCAACTATATTACTTTAAGGGGAAATTTCCCACTCTTCCTGGCAAAGGTGTCATAGGAGACAGGTATGTCATGGTGGGCGATTCTGCAGGTTTAAATCGGCCCTTCAAAGGGAAAGGCATTAATTCAGCGGTCATTACAGGGATAAGAGCAGCAGAGGTTATTCTCAATCACGGTATTTCTAAAGAAGCTTTTAAAGAGTATCTGAAGAGCTGCGCTGAACTAACTGATGACATACCTTACGGAAAAATAGTAAGATATTTAACTAATAAATCCTCTAAATATGGTTTATTAGATGGCGTATTAGAAACAGCCAAAAAAGAGAAAGCCATGAGACGTGCATTCTTTAACATTATCTCAGGCCAGGAAACATATAAAAAGACCTGGCAACAAACAAGAAATTTTAAGCTTCTCTCCAAAATAGTTATCAAAGTAATTATAAGTAGATTTTTTAAAAAAAAGAATTTTGGTCTAAATTATATCTTCTTCTAGCTATCATACCTATAAAATTTTAAAGGAGGAGAAAATGGCTAAAAAAAAGAGGACCTTACTAATCACCATAATTGCCTTCACTGTCTTTTTTTTAAGTTCTATTTTGGTATCAAACTCATCCCTCTCCAAAGCGCCTTCTATCGCTGCCAGTAAAAATTGCAAAGAGTGTCATGAAGAGATATACCTGTCTCTTATACACATCT
>DRHQ01000106.1 GCA_011049545.1 Candidatus Aminicenantota bacterium
CTTTATTTTTTTCTCCAACAAGGCCGGATTTTTTATATTTTTATTGCTGAAAGAGGGCTGAATCACCCCTTTCTCAAGAGGGAGAATAAAATGATTTTTGATTTTTCCTTCTTTAGAAGAAACATGAATTCCGCTCAGATAACTGGAAGTTAGCTGAATTGCAGAACGGGGAAGGAATTGTCGCCTGAAATAACTCTTTATTCTATCTGTAAAAAGGGCCATCATCTCACTCAACAAAAGTAACTTTGTTTAGCTCTTTAAGGCTGGTTACTCCTTTCAAGACTTTCTCCTTTATCCCCACTTCTCTTAAAAAAGTCATGCCTTCGCTCTTGGCTCTCTTTCTCACTTCAGAAAGAGGTTTTCTCTCCAGGATCAATTCTCGTATTTCATCAGAAAGCTGGAGTAATTCGGCTATAGCGGTTCTTCCCTGGTAACCGGTGTGGTAACATGCTTCGCAGCCAGGAGTTTCATAAAATAGTCGATCTTTGTATTTTTGGGGACTGAGCCCGGATTCAAGCAACTGTTTGCGCGTATATTTAACAGGAGTCTTACATACAGGGCAGAGGACTCTAACAAGTCTTTGAGCCAGGATACAATTCAGAGCTGAAATAAAACTGTAAGGGTCAACTTTCATATGGAGGAAGCGCCCTACGACATCGAAAACATTATTGGCGTGAACGGTTGTAAAAACCAGATGCCCGGTCAAGGCAGACTGAATAGCAATCTGGGCGGTTTCAGGATCTCTGATCTCTCCAACCATAATCTTATCCGGATCATGCCTTAAGATAGACCTTAGTCCCCGAGCAAAGGTAAGCCCTTTTTTTTCATTAACAGGTATCTGGGTGATCTCATTTATTTGGTATTCAACAGGGTCTTCAATAGTAATGATTTTGTCCTCCGGAGTTCTTATCTCTGTCAAAGCTGCATATAAAGTGGTTGTTTTTCCGCTTCCTGTCGGACCGGTCACAAGAACCATCCCATAAGGCTGGGTGATATATCTTCGGAAATTATTGAGGACTTCATCTGAAAAACCGAGCAAATCCATCCTTAATTCCGATATAGCCGCGGTGATCATCTCCTTATCTAGAATCCTGATGACAGCATCTTCACCGTGGATGCTGGGCATGATGGAGATACGAAAATCAATGGTTTTGTCCTTGATTCTCAGCCTGAACCTCCCATCCTGCGGGACCCTTCGTTCTGAAATATCAAGGTCAGACATGACTTTGATTCTAGAGATGATGGACGACTGAAATTTCTTGTCAATCTGCTCCATAGCTTCACTTAAAACTCCGTCGATGCGGTACTTGACGATAAGACCTGCTTCTTTTGATTCGACATGAACATCGCTGGCCCTTTTTTGAACAGCTGTGAAAATTATGGAGTTGACCAGCTTTATGATCGAGCCATCTTGTTCGCTCAGCGTCTCCACAGATATGACTTCTTCCTCATCTCCTCCTTCTTTCTCTACCACCTTCATGACGAATCCTTCAGTCGCATCCTTGAGGACTTGGAGCGCAGTTTCAGTCTTTCGCAGAGCCTCATTGATAGCTATCTTGGAAGCCGCATAAACCTCCACTTTTTTCCCCAAAAAAGATTCGATGGCATCTATGGTTGCGATATCAGAAGGATCGGCTACTGCAATTTTCACAATATTGTCCTTCTCTTCAAAAGGTATAAAATTCGACCGATGAAGAAAATCAACAGGAAAAGACTGAACAAGCTCACGGCTCAAATTGCAGGATGAGAGATCAATATAGGGAACATTGTATCTCGTAGCTAATTTTCTAGTTTTCTCTTCATCAGATAGAAAAGTCTGCTGTGATTCTTTTTTATCAATCTTGGCCATTATCTAACAACTCTTATTATATTGAAAATAGGCAAATAAACAGAGAGAAGCATCGCAGCCACAATCAAACCCATAAAAACGATAACTATCGGCTCAAGGAGGGATATAAAAATGTCAATTCTTGCTTGTATTTTCTCATCATAGTAATCAGCCACTTCGCTCAACATGCCTTCCAGATTTGCTGATGCCTCTCCTATCCGAATCATATCAAGAGAAAGGGGCGGAAAAAAGTCTATCCTGGAGAGGGATTCAGATAAGCTTTTTCCGTTTTTTATAAGCTCAGGCAATTGCCTGCCTTTCTGGATGATGAAATAATTGGGAACAGCATGATTGGCGATGCCGACAGCTGAAACGAGGGAAATCCCTGCTTCAAGAATAAGACCCAGTGTCCGAGAAAAAAGTGAGACTCCTGACTCTGCCATTATTGAGCCTGCATAAGGAATTTTAAGCTTGATTCTATCACGAATAACAAGTGTATTTTCGTTCCTCTTCAACATGGAATATACTAAATACAGTAAAAATACAAAAGCAATCAGAAAAAGAAAATTTGCTCTTAAAAACTGAGAGAAAGCTAAGAGTCCACGGGTTATAACTGGGAGTTCAGCGTCAAAATCAGCATAAAAAACAGTAAAACGAGGCAAGATGAAATTAAGTAGGATCATAAGGAGAATGAAAGCAAACAGAATGAGAAGAGTCGGATAAGTTAGAGCAGATCTTATCTTTGTTTTAGTCTGGGAAACGACTTTTGCATAATCAATGTAACGGTTGATCGTACTAGCCAAGTTTCCGCTCCGCTCCCCAGCCATAAGAGAGGCAATATAAACCGTAGAGAAATTCTTCTCATAAGGGGCAAAGGCTTCTGAGAGAGATTTACCTCCCCGAATTTCATTCTCGACCTTCATCAATAATTCTTTAAGATGAATATTCTTAACTCGCTTCAATATGATTTGGATACACTTGAGTATGGGATAACCCGCCTTGATAAGAGCCACAAGCTCTTGATTAATCATGATGAAGTCCCTATCTTTAATCTTCTTCTCAAAAGGAAGGACAGGAAACTTGAGCCTCTTCCAATCTTTCTTGATAGATAAAACACAAAATCCCTCTTCCTCGAAATGCTTCCTGCATTCTTCAAAAGAAGAGGCAAGAAAAGTCTGAGAAACAATGCTTCCCTCTTCACTAGCCAATCGACAAAGAAAATAAGGCATTTTTCTTAAATTTTTTAAGTTTCTCTTTCTGTTTAAATATCAGTAAATATTAAATTAATATTAGATTATCCTCTAATTTTTGTCAAATCCAGTAAACGGTAAGCAAGGGCTAAAACAGGGAAAAAAAGGGGCCTGTCCCCTTTTTTTTATTGAGGGAACTGTCGCTCTTTCCTTTCCGTTTACAAACAAGATAGGACCTCTCCTTTTTTTGTTCCAAAAAAGCAACCTTCGAAAAAGGGGCCTACCGCCATTTTCCATAAAAACCTCATTTGAAATTTGCATCATCAGAGCTAGGCTCCTGTATCGAGCTAAAAGTAATAAAAATGCCTATATAAGTAAATAGCCCTTAAAGATGAATCGCATAATGACTTTTCTCCTTTTTTTCTCACCTGAAAAGATGATTTATTCTCACCATCTCATGTGTGCCTGAATAGGCCAGAACAGAGTCCTTTAGATTAATATTCATAGCAAAATAAATGCCAACATTTGTAAACAAAAAAAATATGGGTATAAACTGAATATAATTCTTTTATTTTCAATAGGTATAAGAGAAGAAGAAAAGAAATTAAAAGAAATATTTAATCATGTATTCTAGAAATAATTTCATAAATATGGAAATAAATTCATAAAAAAAATGGATGCACTTTCGTCAACTATTTATTTTCCCAGAATGTCAACTTCTGATTTTTACGGAGCAAAGCCCGTGGAAAAAGTTGACAAAAAGTGTAGAAAGATTTATCTTAAGAAAATGAAAAAGAGGATTTTTTCAGGAGTATTTTTTATCCTCCTCCTTCTTTCTCTTACATTCACTTCCCCCAGCGGCCTCTCTTCAAAGGGTTTATTTCTAGCTAAAAGTTCAGCTGCTTATCCGCAGGATGTCCCGGTTAAAAAGCCCAAGTATGATTATATGAGCACAATCCTCTCCAGGAACACAAAACCTTTAGGATTAAAAGAAGATCCGGAATTGGAAAAACTTCTTAAGCAACCCTGTATTAAATGGGCAATCAGGGCTGGGAAAAAACATATTTTGGACTGAGATACGCATATATTTTTTGCCAAAATGATTCAATTTTTTGGATTCTCTGAAAAACAGAAAGTAAGTTATTTCGAGAAAGTAAAAATCTATCTGGCAATCCTTCCCGTTTTCATTCTCCTTGTGCTGGGAGGATTGAATGTTTATAAGAAAATTACCTGGAAAGAGCCTGCTGATGGCGTTTTCTGGGATGAAAAACCAAAAGGTATGACCGCTGTAATTGTTGAAGTCGACAGCCCTGCGTATCTACACGGCATCAAAAAAGGAGATATTCTTTATTCCATCAATAACGCCCCGATAAAAAATAAAATAGATGTTTCAAAGATATTATGGGCAGCGGGACGCTCAGAACTAAAGGTTACCTACGAAATCGTACGAGGAGGCGAGATTATTTTTCCCTCCTTCTATTTACGCGAAAAAGGTGTTAATCCCATCTATTTCTTTCTTGCCCTTATCGGCTTGACCACTCTGGTTATAGGGTTAATTATTTTTTTCACCTCTAAAAAACCTTTATCTATGCCCTATGTCTATTTTTATTTCGTATGTTTGTGTTTTTATTCGTTCTATATTTTTTCTCCCACAGGCGAGCTGAATGTCTTGGACAGTCTTTTTTACTGGCTTGACAAATCAGCTTTTCTGGTCTTCCCCCCGTTGCTTCTTTACTTTTTTTTAATTTTCCCTCAAAGAA
>DRHQ01000107.1 GCA_011049545.1 Candidatus Aminicenantota bacterium
CAATATGTGTTACGGTTCATATCATAAGGCAACTCCATCCAGGGACAACCATATCCTTTTTCACTTCCCACCGCACACGTTTTGGGAGTATGATTTTTACAGATATTCGGATCTTTTACCCGAACTTCGCAGATGGAGAAGTTGGCATAAAGCCCCTGAAATCCGCTTACCGGGCATGCGTAAAGGCAAAAGCTCCTTTTCCTAAAAAAGAGCGAAAAGATAATCGCACTCAGAATGATTCCCCCGAGGAGAATAAAACTTGCAAGAGGTCTGACAGTAAAAAATCCGGAAAACCACGTTGTTATGAAAAACAGGATAACCAAAGGCCAGAGATTGTTCCATTTTTTTGGCCATCTTTTATTTAAACCCCAAAATTTTTGTCTGCCCACCATGAGCAGCTTCCCGCGTTGTATCCAATCGCCGATCATTGGGAATGGACAGACCATACACCAGAACCGTCCGACTACAGGCACCATAAAAAGCATCAACAAAACCCACCACAAAATCCAGACAATCATGATGCCGACATTATAGTTGCCGGCTGAGAAACCTCCTGTGAACATCGCTAAAAGGAGTGCAGTGAAGATAGCAAGGTTTATCAAAATGGGTACGAAAGGAAATAAGCGGCTCTTAAACAGAGAGCGTACAAACTTATATTTTGTTAACTCAAATCTCCAGTCGAGCGGAATGAGTCCGAATAGTTTAAACGAACCAACGTTTTTTCGTCTTATAGTTAGAATCACAGCCCCGATACCAAGTATTATGGAAAAGTAAACGCCAAAAAAGTAAAGCCTGTTCGGCTCGACTTTTAACAATCCAATCATATAAGGATGAAATTCTCCACAGGTAACAGAGCACCTGAAACTAAATCTACCGGTTTTGTCAGCAACAAACTTAAGGCTTCCTTCCTGCCCTGGATATGCAGAAGTCTGGATATTATATCCGTCAAGAAAAAAACCATGATGAACATCTTCACTGATAAGACGAATTCTAACCAAATCACCTTTGTTTACCTTGATTATGTTTGGAGTATAAGAAAACTTCTTTGCTTTAATCTCAAAAAACCTCTCTTCAGTAAAGGCTGAACCTGCAAAGAAAAGACTGCCTAAAATAACTGAAAGAATAATCTTATTTTTCAATTTTTTACCTCCAGTTCCACCCAGTCTGAGATAGATTTTCTTCCGCCCCTGTCACCGGTTGCCCCGTTCCATACAGCAAAAGCACAGAGCATTTTCTCTTCCCCCGGATAAAACACAACATCATCTTCAAGTAAAACAGGCTTTAGGGAACGTTTAAACACAACATGCCAGGTTCCATTTTCCCATATCCCCCTGCCATGTACAGTCTGTTCCTTTTTGTGCGTAATCGTGCCGACTCTTACCGCAAGAAGATCATTGACTGCAGATTCGGGAACAACTTTTGAAACAATAAACATCTCCTTTTCTTCAAAAGGATAGTGAAAATCCACATAGGAACTGACTGAGGGAACTTTTTGAAACCAGTATTCCTCATTCTGGTTAGCTTTCCACTGCCAGATATTAGCCTTTCCCATAAAACCCATCATAATCGTCGAAGGCTGCTCTTTTTTCTCAAGGGGAAAGC
>DRHQ01000108.1 GCA_011049545.1 Candidatus Aminicenantota bacterium
TTCTTCTTCTTCTTCTTTTTCTTCTTCTTCCTTTTCTTCTTCTTCTTCCTTTTCTTCTTCTTCCTTTTCTTCTTCTTCTTCCTTTTCTTCTTCTTCCTTTTCTTCTTCTTCTTCCTTTTCTTCTTCTTCTTCCTTTTCTTCTTCTTCTTCCTTTTCTTCTTCTTCTTCCTTTTCTTCTTCTTCTTCCTTTTCTTCTTTCTTCAACATCTGCACAATGCCGTCGAAGAAGGAGTTGTCAGAAATCATGACCGAGGGAGCCAAGATTTCACCTTTATACTTTCCTCCATCGCGCAACTCAACCTTTTCATGGGCGATTACTTTACCCTCTACCTCACCTTCGATGATCACGTACTCTGCCTTAACTTTACCCTTTAGCTTTCCTGTCTTGCCCACTAACAAGAGTGCAGTGAGGTCGATTGTCCCCTCGAATTGCCCGTTAAGATAAAGGTTATGAGAGCCCTTTATGTTCCCCGTCACGCTGATCCCATCAAAAATTGCTGTTGTTCCCGTTTTCTGAGCTTTGTCTAGCATACGTCGATTCAATTTCGTCAATAGCCTCTCCTATATTCGGATTTTCCAAGCCATATTTTGGGGTAAGAATTTACTTTTATTGTTAATTTTCAGTTTTTTTGATCTCTTGTGCTTCATACCTTTGTATGAACGCGGATAGGTTTCTCTAATTCTATGCTAAAAAATTTATAGCACAGGAAAAATTTGAAGTCAAATCCTGAAAAGAACAAAAAAATGTTATTAAGATCTGTGATTATTTAATTATGGCCTTAGGATTCTCTCTCTCGTAATCACTTCTTCCCCAATATTCTTCAAAATCTTTAGAACGCACTAAACAAGTAACTGCTCCATTTTCTATAACAATCCACAAGTTTCTATAATTGTATTTTATGTTACCGGTGTACCACTCAATTATGTAGTGTGGGCTTCCGGCCACTTTGATAACTTCATCTTGGGTCATGCCCAATTCAACATTTTTCACATCTGGCTTGATATTTTCCACATCTAACTTTGTCTTCAATCGCACCTCACAAGAATGGGAATTATTGACTTTTTCCCAACCTGTATTCTCCATCGGAAGCTTTGCGGTTTGCCGGCCCTTTAATTTAGGTTCGCAGCGCTCTCTTTCCAGGGCTTTTTCCAGATTAAGTTTCTTAACTGACATTGAGAACCTCTGCTGTTAGTGCTGTGAAGTCTTTGGCTCCGTTAGAGCGAGGAGCATACTCAAAGATAGTTTGGTTTTGAATCCTGGCCTCTCCTATTGACACATTCTTCCGTATCCTCGTCTGGAATACTTTCGATCCCCATTTTTCTCTTGCTACATTATCAATTTCTCCTGAGATGACTGTCCTTCCCTCGTACAGGTTCATCAATATGCCAAAAATATCAATCGGTTTATTTCCTCTGGCTGCAATTTCGTCGGACACTTCGATATATCTTTCTGCTCCCATGATGGCATCTATTCCCGGGCTTACGGGTATCAAGAGTTTGTCACAAAATATAAGTGCGGCCCTGTTGATCAGGGTATCGGTTGGGGAAAAATCACAAAAGACATAATCGTAATTAAATTCATTTATAAATGAAATACGCTCCTTGAATTTGAATATCCCAAAGTCGTCTTTGGTTAATTCCCTCTGAGCATTGTAAAGCCGCTTTCGTCCTGAGGTGATGATATCCAGGTTTTTGCGAACCTCAATGATCACGTCCTTGTGGCCATCAATAAGCAGCTCCGCGAGTGAGTGCTCCGAGGCAATATTGAAATGGCCTCCGACGTTTCCCTGGGGGTCACAGTCAATAATAAGAACCCTCTTGCCTTTAAGGGCAAGGCAAGCTCCGAGATTTATAGCTGTGGAAGTTTTGCCGACTCCGCCTTTTGACGTAGAGATAGCAATCCTGTTCAATGTTTATTTCCTCCTACTTCAATTGTCCCGTATCAGCAGTACCGGAAGCCAGGGAAAGTGCCAGCAAACGTATGGATTTGGCTCTGCAATTTTCCTTGATTTTTTATATTTCTTACCTGATTGTGCGCCCATATACGACTTTTCCCTTCTAACCTAAAAAAATATAGCACAGGAAAAATCTAATGTCAAAATGATGAACCTGTTCTCCCCCTCCCCTTTTTTCTTGAAAGTCTTGGTTATCTATTGAAGAAAGTATAAAAAAATTGTGGGTTTTTTTAGATGCAAAAGAGAAGACCTATTTCTGTTGCTTTTATTTCTTTCTCCTTTGATCTTGCCTACGTTGTTCCTTGCGACGTTCCTTCCAAGCACGCCGTTCCTCTCCAGCTCGGCGCTCAGGTCCTGGGTGTTCTAAATCATCTCTTTTCTTTTTCTTATCCATACCGCGCCCTCCAATATCAATTAATTTCTTCTAATATTTCATAAAAGTGGTGGCAAATCAAATATAAACTCGGGATTCGTTTATTGAGCTTGCGCTAAAAAATAATCAGAGATTTGGATGTTATATTTGTGGGGATCTAAGGATTTTACAATAGTCCTTTTATATTCCATTGATTCCGTGTCCATTTCTGCTAAATCTACAATTTTGCCGTCAATTTTGTTGCCCATCCTGTCAGTGACAAGTTTCACTTTTGGTCTGAGTAGAAATGCTACTTCCGATTTTGACTCTGTTATAATCCCCAGTTCTCTAGTATTAAAAACTACAAGAGTGCCGATAGGATAAACTCCTATCATGTTAGCAAAAACCTTGAGCAAACTAGGGTCAAATTCTGTTCCGCTTTTCTCTAACATCAGGCTCAGGGCCTCATCATTAGGTAAGATATTTTTCCTATAAGGTCTTTGGGTCGTTACAGAGTCAAAAAAATCACACATTTTAACGATCTTACTGTAAAGATCGATATGATCTTTTTTCCAGTACCTGGGGTATCCAGATAGGTTTGCCCAGAGATGGTGTTCCAGGGTTACATAAAGGGTACTTACGGGAAGAAAACTAAGGTCTTGGAGACAGATCAATCTTTCTACTCCCTTGTAGGTATGCTTTTCCATTATTTCTCTTTCTTTTTTGCTTAATTTACCTTTTTTATCCAGAATCTTTTTAGGAACATCTAATTTTCCGATATCATGGAAAAAAGCGCTTACACCCAATTCTAACAGCTCCTTTTTTTCAAGACCTAATCTTTTTCCAAAACAAGTAGCCAAAATGCAAACATTAGCTGAGTGATTGAGGGTGTATTCATCATAGTTTTTTATACTGGTTAAGCCGATCATGAAAGATTCATCCTGGCTTATGTGATCGACTATGGATTGGACAAGCCTTCGAGTTGTTTTCAGCCGATACTTTTTTTCTTCTTTTTCTCTCCCAAAAGCCTCTCTAAGGTGGGTAATGCTCTTGAAAAAGACCTTTTTGGCAGATTTCTTAACTTCTCCCTCTTTGTTCAACGCCGCCAGGTCATAAGGATGGATTTTCTCCAGATATATATGTTTTATTCCTTTCTTTTTTATCTTTGCCTCGAAGTCAGCAAAGGGATTTTTTTCTTTTACTTTCGCATTAGCAAAATAATATACAAATTGGGCCAGCTCTTCTTGTTCCAACCGACCATCAAAGCCAACTGTCCCTATTTCTTTTTCCATGAACTCTTTAGATAGCAGCTTAAAGTAGTTGTAGCTGAGAAAATCAAATTTAACTCTAATAGTGTTAAAAAATAATGAACTTTCACGAAACTCCAACACTGCTTCATTCTCGTTTCTTAAAATATTTTCAATAAGAGTGAAAAGAAGATTAATCTGTTTTATATAGGTGATGTTATTGATTTTAAAGATTTGTGCTGTTCTTAGGGCAGAAGCGAAGCGGACAAATACCGCATCTATGGTTTTAAATAGAGCCTTTTTAGCGGACTCAGCAGAATCTATTTTCTCTTTTTTATTGTTTTCTTTCATAGAATTAAGCACCTCGCTTGCTATTAAGGATTTGGTTAGGTTTATCCTTTTCAGCAATTCTCCTCAATGCGAGATTGCAAGCGTCGCGAATGGTTTTATTTCGTATCTTAGTCCCTTCTTTAATAATATCCATAGCTTCAGGAGTAGCCATCGTTTCCAACGCAGTAACTGCGCAGAGGCGAGTCTCATTCTGTTTAGTTATGGAAAGAATATTCCATTTTTTCAACATGGACCCCAGGAGGGTACTAACTTCACCGTTTTTAGAGCGTGCCAAAAAACTTAGAAGGGCTTTTTTCTCAAGCTTGCCTCTGCTCATGAAATCTTTCTCTTGAGTCAATTGAATGACATGGTTTAATGTGGTTTTATCTCTGCGATATTTTAGGTTCATGGCAGCCCGCGTACGAACTTCTCCGTTCTCATCAGAAAGAAATCTTATTAGAATCTTATTGGTAGTTTTATCTTTGATTTTGCTCACAGCGTGGATAATTTCGAGCCTTATGGCCTTATGTTGATAATCAGAAAAACTTATAAGATAAGGAAGAATTTTTTTTCCGCCGATTCTGCCTAATATGGCAACAACTTCTTTTGTAAGAGAAACCCTATCTTCTCTTGCGATCTTAGCTACAAGCGCTATATTCTCCTGGGCAATTTCTTGGAGAAAGGTTGAAGCTTTCTGAATAAGAAAAGGATCTTCTGAATGTTCCCAAACATCACCAACAAGGGGAATAGAGTTGGGGCTAAGAAGTGTTAAGTATTGAAAGAAAGAGTCATAATCCTTTATACGGCCATCCAGGAATAATTCTCTCAACGAAGCTATAAAGCTTTCGTCTTTGGTTTTCTGAAGGATTATCTCCAGTGATTTCTCTTTTTCTTTGGATTGGCCCGGGAGCATACCTTTTAACTCCTGGATGCGGGCTAAAATTAAACTAGCTAAGGCAAAATTCGATTTATGAACAACTTCCTTATAGCATTGATAAAGAGCGTTTAAAGTAGCTGAAAATTGATCTTGGGTTTCCTCTAAGAAGAGGATTTCAAATAGTAAATTTACCATCGCCACCATAGAGGAAATTTCTCGATTTTTTAAAAGCATTGACTTTAACTCAGGAGTTTCGCCCTCACAAGCGGCTTCTACATGATAAGGGAGATTAAAGTCTTCCAGATTTTTATCGTCTTCTTCCTCTCCCAGATCAGGATTTAGTTGAAAACCTAAAGCGATGCTTCTTTTATAGAGTTCTATCTTGTCTTCCGGAGTAAGGCTTATTGAGCCTTTTGAAAATTCTTTTATATCAGCAGTGCTTCGTTCTCCCCCTTCTCCAATATCTAAATCAAGAAATTCATCGATGGCGAAATATCGTATATGAGCAAAATCTTTTGCCCATAGAGAGTTAACAATATCACTGTCTTCTAGGGGTAGCGTAGATTCTTCTTTTATGAGTTCTAAAAAATCTTGCAGCTCTCTCTTTTCCAGGCCATCATTAAAAGTTAGCTCTCTCATTCCATCTTTAAAGAAGAAAAAAGGAAGGCTGTTCTTTCTTTCTTCTCCTAGAAAGACGGTTTCTCCCTTGTAGGAAAAACTAAATTCCTCGATGATGACTATTAACTTCTCATATTCATCAAGAAATTCTGTTATCCTCTCATAAAAGGAATCCATAGATTTTTTAACAGAAGGATTATCAGATGGGAAAAGTTTTATCGAAGAGAATGCTGAATCAAAGTATTTAAGGACTCCCGTTGCCTTATTCACCTCATCAGGATCAGGCAGTTCCTTTAATTTTTTCACATTATTTAATTTTAGGGGGTCCATTGGCTATGATTTTTTTTGTATGAATTGGGTGCCAGTATAGTAATTAGAAAAGGTTAAGGATTCAATACTCTAAACAGGTGAATCCATAGGTGATTTTTAATCTTTTCTCCTCACCTTCTTAGAGGAGAGAAATTTCACCCCGTTGAACATAAATCATATAGTTAAAAGGACAGTTCTGATATGAGTGCCCTTTAATTTGCCTGCTCCGGGGAGGTAAATTTTCTATCTAACTGGGTGAATAATCAAGAAATTTCTTAGAAATCTCTTTTAGAACTTTACCTTTGGCACTTCCTTCTCAGCTTCAGGAATTTCATAGTATTCAGCACTTGATACACCTGCCAGAGAAGCAAAGAATCTTCCAAAAAACGTCCTTCTGTAGGTGTTTAATAACTGAACTGCTTCATTGTATCTTTTTCTCTCCACTGCAATCCTGTTTTCTGTGCCTTCAAGGCTGTCCTGGAGTTTAAGAAAAGACTCATTTGCCTTGAGATTGGGATAAGCCTCTCTTAGTAGCAGGAGTCTTGACAGCACACCCTCAAGCTGATTAGATGCCTGTATCTTTTCCTTTACACTGTTTGCCTGAAAATATTTTGTTCTTGCATCTGCAATGTGTTTGAAGAGTTCTTTTTCGTGTGCTGCATATCCTTTAACAGTTTCAATAAGATTTGGTATCAGGTCATATCTTCTTTTTAACTGATTCTCAACCTGAGCCCACTTACCCTTAACATTTTCATCCATAGCAATCACATTATTATATCCGTTGATTGCCCATCTGAAAGTACTAAAACCCACAAGCAGTAAAATACCTATAATTATCAGAACAACTTTTTTACCTTTTGACATATTAAAACCCTCCTTTTCAAAAACAGTTCAAACCGTTTAAACAGACAACTGATAACTGCTTTATCACCAGCCTCCTGATGCGCCGCCGCCGCCGAAGCCGCCGCCGCCTCCTCCTCCAAAACTGCCGCCGCCGCCTCCCCCCCAACTGCTTCTTCTACCGCCACCCATCATGGAAAACATCAGGAAAAACAAAAGGAGTCGGGGGTGCTTTATGAATAAATAAATCAGTCCTATGAAGAAAAGTATTCTAAAGATTGTGCTGAGGACAGTTGGTTTTCTGCGTTCTGTAGTTCTATATGGGGAGCTGGGGCGGCTCCTCAGTGTTGGCATTCCTGATATCTCAATTTCTGCATCAGAGGCAATTTCGCTTATAACAGCTAATGTTGCTGCAAAGATTCCTGCAGAATAATCACCTTTTCTGAAATACGGTACAAGATAATCCCTGCCGATGCTGCCTACAAGGCTGTCTGGAAGTATACCCTCAAGACCATAGCCTATCTCAAGCCTGTACCTCCTATCCTGAACTGAGATAAGAAGTAGTATACCGTTACCTTTATCTTTTTGCCCGAGTTTCCATTTTTCATGGGCTATTTTAATTGACAAGTCCTCAAGGGATTCTCCTTCAAGGCTGTTAATAGTAAGCACAACCATCTGGGCGGTGGTTTTTTGCTCAAGTTCCAGGAGATATCTATTAAGGTTTGCTTCTGCATTGTCGTTTATAATTCCTGCAAGATCAACCACGTGGTTGAGAGGCTTGTCAGGAATACCTATCTCTGCAGATGAGACAAGTGCAGTTAGACAAAAGCAGATAGAAAGTAATAAAATTAAAGCCTTAATTCTTAATTTCATCTATTATTCTTCCTAATTTTTCAGTAGCAGTATAGTAATCTTCAAATATTGTGTTAAGCTCTTCAATAGAGAGTTTTATTTTTTCACGTTTTTCCTTAAGGACCTTAGCAAAGACTTCGGTGTTTATACCCGATGCCCCAGCCAGTGCTGTTATAACCTCGCCTTGTCTTACAGGCGGTTCTTTGTCAAGCAGGATGATAATTCCACGGAAAAGAGGGATATATCCTGAGATCGAGGTTACAAAGCCTTCTGTTAATAGTTTTCTGTTACCCAAAGAAGATATGTACCCCTGTCTTAACCAGATAAGCTTGACCTTTAGTTCCCTTTCACATTGATGCCTTAAATCCATCCTGTTGATTTCTATACTTTCGAGAATATCGTCTCCAAAGGCAGTTGCATGAATGAGTTTAAAATTCAGGAATTCAATAGGGAAGACATCAAGGGATCTTTTTATGTACTCAGGAGTCATAATGAGGGGCGCGGCTACCTTGTTTTTGCCGTATTTTTTGCCGAGTGGTGCGATTAATTCAAGGAACTTTAAATCCATCTCTTTTAATACAAAGCAGGAATTAACGTCAGAACTTTTAGCATCAAAATCATCTGTAATAGCAGTACCTGTTATATGGATTGAATGAATTTTTTCCTGGTATTTGGTCAATATTTCCTCCAGAAAAGGTTTTATTCTTTTCCGGGCAACAGGTTTGAGTTTTTCCAGGGTAAGGTTAGGCATTTTCAAATCCTCCGGATTCAGGGTTTTTAAAGGACAGAACTACATGTTTGTAAATTAGAAAACAAAATATATAATAGCAGAAACTACATTTTGAGGCAATATTACTCACTTTATTTATTCTAATTCTTTTTCAGTTTTTTTGATAGATGATCTGCCCGTCTCAAGGGTTCAGGTATTCTGTAATTTTCAGTGCATTTAAGCACAATATCAATTGCCCCTTTCAGGTCAATCAGGTGTCCTGGAGATACAAAAACCGGTCTTACATTATTCCTTGTCCTTAAAACCGTACCAGGGTCTTCTGAATGTTCCCAAACATCATAACAAGGGGAATAGAGTTGGGCCAAGAAGTGTTAAGTATTGAAAGAAAGAGTCATAATCCCTTATGCGGCCATCCAGGAATAATTCTCTCAACGAAGCTATAAAGCTCTCATCTTTGGTTTTCTGAAGGATTATCTCCAGTGATTTCTCCTTTTCTTTAGATTGCCCGGGAGCATACCTTTTAACTCCTGGATGCGGGCTAAAATTAAACTAGCTAAGGCAAAATTCGATTTATGGACAACTTCCTTGTAGCATTGATAAAGAGCGTTTAAAGTAGCTGAAAATTGGTCTTGTCTTTCCTCTAAGAAGAGGATTTCAAAAA
>DRHQ01000109.1 GCA_011049545.1 Candidatus Aminicenantota bacterium
AGAGCAGGAACATCCTTCAAAAAACCAAAAGTCCGGGCAGGGGCAACTTCCTTTATAAAATTTTCCAAATTCAGGGATAAACTTAACTCCTGTCTCTGGATGGCTGGATGATCATATTCGATAGAGTAGGTTATTTTAAAACCTGAATCCGGAGAGAATGAAAAAGCAGCATCTTTTTCCTCAAGGGAAGAAGGCTTGATAATTTTAATAGATTTTTTTCTTTCGGGAAGGGACATTATTCCAGCGCTAAGGATCTCCAGGACAAAAGGAGAAGCGCTTCCATCCATGATAGGAATCTCATCCCCGTTTATCTCTATAATCAAGCTGTCAATGCCCAACATGTAAAGAACGGCCAGCAAATGTTCAAGAGTCTGAATTTTGCACTCTTCAGAAACAAGATAGGTTGAGCTCTTGGTTTCTATTTTATTGGGATCGAGAGCAAGTTCCAAATTGTCGAGATCGGTTCGACGAAAGATGATCTCCCCCAAGGAGGAAGGCCTTAAAAGAAGATCCACCTTCTTTCCAGAATGCACTCCAACTCCTGAAAAACGAATCTCTTTTCGGATAGTGCTCTTCTCTTTCATGTCAAGATAATTTCGAGGGCATCAGGATATCGCTCTTCATAAAAAACTTTCCTTCTAAGTTTCATTATGATTCTAACAATTTGAGGTCAGGTGTTCAAAACTTTTATTATTTTTCTAACAAAGGGGACAGGCTACTTTTTTTTTGAAAAAAAGGGACTGTCTCTATTTGCCGACAGTTCATACAGAAAAAGTAGCCTGTCCCCTTTTATATATGGCTACGATATGATAGAATCTTGCGGATGAAATCTCAACTGAAAGATGTATTGAATAAGGTCCATCAAGGAAAGCTCTCCCCAAAAGAAGCCCTCATTGTTCTGAAAGACTTTCCGTATCAAGACTTAGGCTTCGCTAAAATCGACCACCATCGGGAGCTTAGAAAAGGCTTCCCTGAGATAATTTATGGCCTGGGAAAGACAGATGAGCAGATATTAAAAATCGCCCAGGAAATTATCAAAAAAGGGAGCAGCCTGCTTATCACCAAAATCGGACCAGAAGTTTTTGAGAGTTTAAAGAAAAAAATACCTGAAGCTCGCTACAATTCTCTGGCTAAGGTTATCTATCTCAAGCAGCAAAAGCCTATCCCTGGAAGGGGGAAAATAGCTGTCATAACGGCCGGAACATCGGATATTCCGGTCGCAGAAGAGGCTGTTGTGACCTGCGATATTTTAGGTAATGAAACAGATAAAATATACGATGTTGGAGTTGCTGGCCTTCACCGCTTTTTTGGCGAGTATCAGAAAATAAAAAAGGCAAAGGTCCTTATAATCGTAGCTGGCATGGAAGGAGCACTGCCCAGCGTGATAGCTGGAACTGTCAATATTCCGATCATAGCTGTTCCGACAAGTGTTGGTTATGGAGCAAGCATGAAAGGATTGGCTGCTCTCCTGGCAATGCTCAATTCTTGCCCAGGTGGAGTGGGGGTGGTTAATATTGACAATGGCTTTGGCGCAGGATACCTGGCAAGCCTTATAAATCACCTTGAATAGCGTCGAGCTTCATTTGAATTAGACATTCAGCCAGTTTTTGTTTTTTATTTTACGGTTTCCGTAAATATTTTATAAAACCTTAATTTATAAGTACTTAGACACTTGACAAGCGAGCATCTCCTCCCTATATTTACTTGTAGTCAAGTTTTGTTCATTAAACGATAATCCATGGAAATAGTAGACCAAATTAGGCAAACTGCAAGCATCGTAGAGATTGCCTCGCAGTATACAACCTTAAGAAAACGAGGGAATAAACATATAGGGCTCTGCCCTTTCCACTCAGAAAAAACTCCCTCTTTCACCGTTGATAACGAAAAGCAGCTCTTTCATTGTTTCGGCTGCTCAGTTGGAGGAGATATTTTCACTCTGGTTATGGAAAAAGAAAATCTCAGCTTCCCTGAAGCCTTGAAATACCTGGCTGAAAAATACAATATACCTCTTCCCAAGAAACGAGAATTCTCCCCCCAGCTTCAAAAATTAGAAGAACAATTATTAAAAATAAACGAAAACACTCTCGCTTTTTTCAAGAAAAACCTGTTTACAACCAAAGAAGGAGAGAAGGCCCTCGAGTATCTCAAAAAGAGGGGTATTTCTGAAGAAATCATTCAGAAACTGAAGATCGGCTATGCCCTGAATTCATGGGATTCCCTCCTTTCTTTTTTTAAAGAAAAAAAAGTCACTCCAAAACTTCTCGAGAAAGCAGGGTTGGTTCTGTATAACCAAAAGAAAGACAGTTATTATGACCGCTTCAGAGGACGAATCATTTTCCCCATATTTGGCCTGACGGGAAAGGTTGTTGCCTTCGGAGGAAGATCCATTATAGATGCGGAGCCTAAATATCTCAATTCTCCTGATACACCTGTATATTCTAAAGGAAAAATTCTTTATGGACTGAATTTCAGCAAAGAATCCATTAGGGATACCGGCGAGGTGATCATTGTCGAAGGCTATACAGACTTTGTCTCCCTTTACCAAGCCGGGATAACGAATATTGCCGCCTCCCTGGGAACAAGCTTGACCTCTGACCAGGTCTCACAGACACTGCGGTTTGCCCCTAAGATAATCATTAATTATGACGGCGATTCTGCCGGAAAAGTTGCGACATCCCGGGGAATTTCTCTTTATTTTGAAAAAGCAAGTGAGCCAGAAATCTTAATATTGCCTGAAAATCTTGATCCAGATAGCTACCTACGTAAATACGGAGCTGACAAGTATATTACTCATCTTAAAAAAGGTGGTATGCCTCTAATCAAATTTTTGATTAAGCTCTTCGCTCCCGAAAATGGAATAAAATCTGTAGAGGAAAAAATCAATATTGCTACAAAAATAATAGAAATAATACTGATAAATCCCAATACTATACGGGGCAGTGAGTATTTAAAACAAGTAAGCGAATATCTTGCTTTGGATGAACAAATAGTCCGTAACAGTATTAGAATAAAGCAGTCTCCAAAAGAAAGCACGGAGAAGAGTCAAGAAAAAGTATCATTTCTGCTAGCCGAAAAAAGACTCCTTCAGATACTTTTAGAAGACAAGCACATAGCATCTTATGTATTTCCAGAAATGAAAGAGGAACATTTTCATGGCCTGAAGACCGAGCCCATCTTCGCTGCTCTAACAGAATGCTCAAAGAAAGGGATAGAGCCAGACTTTAACGAATTAAGACAGAAAATAGATCCTTCTCTTCAAAGCTCTCTCGCCAAAGTTGGTCTGCTGGAGAAAGAACAGGCAGCAACCGTCGAGGAAGCCTTTGAATGTCTCAATGCCTTAAAGCAATTCTCGCTTGAAAATCGCAAAAAAGAACTGAAAGCTGAAATTATAAGTATGGAAAAAAAAGGGGATAAAGAAAAACTTCGTTCTCTCCTCATACAGAGACAAGATATAATTAACCAGTTATCCTCATTATCGAAACGAAACTATCAAAATTTAAGTTATAATAATCGCGATATTACTGCAAAGGAGAAAAATTAACATTGTCTTCAGAAAATAAACCTCAAAAAGACGGAATTAGCCGGCTCATTTCCAAAGGAAAGAAGCAAGGCTTTCTTCTTTTTAAAGAGATAGACAAAATCTTCCGTGATGATGATATCGAATCGGAACGGGCCTTCAAAGAGTTTCTCAGTTCCATGGACCACTATGGGATCAAAATCATTGGAACAAAAAAGAAAGAGACCCCTCCTAAAAGAAGAAAAAGTGACCTAGTCTCCCTTCACGGTTTGGAGCGAACAACAGATCCAGTAAAGCTCTATCTAAGAGAAATGGGAAATATATCACTCCTCACCCGAGAGGGAGAAATTGCCATAGCAAGAGAAATAGAGAGAGGCGAAAAATCCATTTTTAAAGCCCTCTCTAAAACACGGCTAGTCCTGAATGAAATTCTCTCTCTTGAAGAAAACATAAAAGAGGATGCTTTCATCATCCATGCAATGCTCGATCTCAGCGAAGATGATCTCGCAGAAGGGAAGCTCGAGGGAAAAAAGAAGGAAATAATTACCAAAATCAGGAATATCGATGATCTTAGCATTCAACTGAATAGCATACCTGCAAAAAAGAAAAACATCTTTAAGCGGGGGCGCCTGATTATCGAAATGAGCAGCCTCATCGGGGAGCTCAACATCCGTTCTTCTCTAAGAGAAATAATTATCGAGAATCTTCGTGAAAAGCTAAAAATCATCAATGAATTAGAAGAAACCAAGGAAGAGTTGAATCTTTCGCTTAACCGGACGAAAGGCAAAAAACAAGAGGCTCTTCTAAAGGAAAAAATCAAGGGAATCAACAAATTCCTGAGAACATATCAGAAAGAGATCGGCCTTAATACCCAGGCTTTAAGAAAAACGCTGCGGGAAATCGCCACAGGAAAGAAAATCAGCGATCAAGCTAAAAAAGAGCTGGTTGCTGCCAATTTAAGACTTGTAGTTTCTATTGCCAAGAAGTATAGCAACCGAGGACTCCAATTTCTTGATCTTATCCAAGAAGGAAATATGGGTTTAATGAAAGCTGTGGATAAATTTGAATACCGAAGAGGTTATAAATTTTCGACTTATGCAACTTGGTGGATAAGACAGGCCATAACGCGAGCAATCGCTGACCAGGCCAGGACCATAAGAATCCCAGTCCATATGATAGAAACAATAAACAAATTGATCAGAGTCTCAAGAAGCCTTGTCCAGGAAATAGGAAGAGAGCCCACCAGCGAAGAGATAGCAAGAAAGATGGATATGCCGGTCTACAAGATAAGAAAAATTATAAAAATTGCCCAGGAGCCTATCTCACTCGAGACACCTATAGGAGAAGAAGAGGACAGCCATCTGGGTGATTTTATCGAAGATAAGGTGATGCCTTCACCTCCTGAAACGGTCATCAACATCAATTTGAGAGAGCAGATTGGGGAAGCCTTAAAATCCCTAACAGAAAGAGAAGCAAAGGTTTTGAAGATGAGATTCGGTTTAGGAGACGGCAATGAGCATACTTTGGAAGAAGTTGGTCAGCAATTCAAAGTGACTCGTGAGAGAATCAGGCAAATCGAGGCTAAGGCTTTAAGAAAATTAAAACATCCAAGCCGCAGCCGGAAGCTGAAGTCCTTTACCGACGATAATTAAAACACAAGATATTATCCATATCTTGGAGGGATTGATCCACCAAACGTACCTTTCCTTCATATTTGCATGAGCTTTATTTATCTAATCCCTTCATTTTATTCATCTTATGTACGTGATTGATTTATCAAATCCCTTCAGATAATAAAAAGTGCAAGGTAGATTTGTCAAAACCTACATCCTATAAATTGACTTGGTTTTTGATATTTGCTATAAAAAGCGAAGGGCCTATAGCTCAGCGGTAGAGCCTCCGGCTCATAACCGGCAGGTCCCAGGTTCGAATCCTGGTAGGCCCATTTTTTTTCAGAGGAAAAGATGTGGATATTGAATTTGAAAAACTGATTAACCTTCAGAAGCTTGATAAAGAAATAACTGATGCCTCTCTTTTCCTCGAAAATATCCCCTCCAAGATAGAAGAAATCAACAAGAAGATAGAAGCCAGCTCCCAAATTGTCACTCTGGCCAAGGAAAAAATGATCCAGAATCAGAAAAAAAGAAGAGATCTGGAAGCTGCGGTCAAAGATATTAAGGAACAAAAATCAAAGTATAATCGCCAGCTCAATGAAGTCAAAACAAACAAAGAATACAGCATTCTTCTTAAAGAAATAGAAGAAGCAAAACAGAAGGACAATGATATGGAAGAGGAGATAATCAGAGAAATGCTCTCAGCTGATGAAATCGAGGATGAAATCAAGGCTGCAAGCCAAAAATACAGTGAGGCGGAAGAGAAGTTCTCGAAGGAAAAAGATGTTCTCCAACAAGAAAAAAAGAAATTCGAAGCAAAAAAGGATAAGTTAAACCAAAAAAAAGAAAAGCTTATGCCAAAAATCCCTTCTGACCAGGTAAGCCTTTATCTGAAAATATATAAAAGAAATAGTGGGATTGCTCTCTCTCCTGTAAAAGAAGAGTTTTGTTCTCTGTGTCATCTGCGCATCAGACCTCAAGTGATAAATGAACTGAAAGGAAAAGAGAAGATTATTCTTTGTGAAAATTGTGGCAGGATACTGTATTGCGATGCATGATCAGCTTTAATTAAGACTCTTTTCTGGATCCATTTCAATCTTCTCCGTACATAGCATTGATGATGTCTTTATGCTTCTCCTCGACAATATTTCTTTTAACCTTTAAGGTGGGAGTAATCTCTCCTTTTTCAATCTCGAATTCCCCATCCAGAAGGGCAATCTTTTTGACTTTCTCGTAAGAAGCAAGATTGGACGCAGAGCGATCCACCTGTTCCTGGATAAATCTTACGATTTCTTCCTTTTTCACCAGATCACAGTGGTCCTCGAAGCTGATATTGTTTTGCTTGGCATATTCCTCTAATTTTTCAAAATCAGGCACTACAAGAGCAGATATGAATTTTCTTCTATCTCCAATGACCAATGCATTAGAAATATAAGGGTTTAAATTCAGGATACCTTCAATTGGCTGGGGTGCCACGTTTTTTCCTCCTGAAGTCACAATGATATCCTTTTTCCTGTCCGTGATAACAAGGAATCCCTCCTCATCAAAATGCCCTATGTCTCCTGTATGAAACCACCCTCCTTCAAAGGCTTCTCGAGACGCGGCTTCTTTCTTGTAATACCCATTCATCACATGCGGTCCTTTTGTCAATATTTCGCCATCCTCATCAATCTTCACATCCACCCCGGGGATAGGCTTTCCTACTGTTCCGAATTTCAGATTTTCAAACGTATTTGCTGTGATAACCGGAGAAGTTTCTGTCAAACCATACCCCTCCATAACAGTCAATCCTATCGCATAGAAAAATTCTCCAATATCTTTGGAAAGCGGAGCACCACCACTGAGAAAAAACCTTACTCTTCCTCCAGTCTTCGCATAAACCTTGGAGAAAACAAGCTTATTGGCTAAATTCCGTTTGAACTGGAGAGGCTTTGATATAGGCTGATTTAGAATTTTTTTTCTTCCATATTTTCTTCCCACTTTCACAGCCCAGAAGAATATTTTTCTCTTTAAAGAAGAACTCATTTGAACATTATCAATGACTTTCGCGTAAATCTTCTCGAGCACTCGAGGAACATTGATCATGATATGAGGTCGTACTTCAAGTAAATTATCCCCTAAAGTGTCTATACTCTCTGCAAAACCAATGGACATGCCATTGTGGAGGTAAAGAAACATGGCCATTCTTTCAAAAATATGGGATAAAGGCAAAAAAGAAAGTACTGTATCTGTATCTTTGAATGGAAGCAAAGACGAACAGGTTTTAACATTGCTGAAAATGTTGCTGTGGGTCAGCATGACTCCTTTGGGGGGGCCAGTCGTCCCTGATGTGTAGATAATGGAAGCTATAGCATCAGGTTTAACTTCCAGGGCCATTTTTTCGAAAAGCCCTGGATTATGCTTATCCATTTTCTTTCCTCTCTCTAACACCTGGGCAAAGGTTAAAACTCCCTCAGGGGCTTCAGATAAAAAGGTGATATAACTCGTAACCTTTGTCAGTTGTGATTTAATAGCTTCTATTTTTTGCCATTGACTTTGGTCAGATACTATCACTATTTTAGCATCGGAATCATCGATTATATATTTAATTTGCTCGGGGATTAAAGATGTATAAATGGGAACGGTGATTCCGCCCAGGCACAAATTTGCGATATCGGAAATGACCCACTCCGGTCTATTCTCAGAAAGGACGATGAGCTTATCCTCTGCTTCAAGCCCTAAGTCTCTCAACCCCAGAGAGAAGCATCTAACTCTATCAGCAAACTCTTCCGTAGAAATGGACACATACTTTCCTTCTTTTTTATAAAGCATCAAATCATCTTTTGGATAGGACTTTATCGTATTGAGAAAAAGTTGACTTAGTGTCTCAACCATGACTCCCTCCTTATTTCAAGGTGAGTAAATATTAAAGAATAAGAGATACGCCTGTCAAGCATTCTTTATATGGGAATATGATTCATCAATCACATCCACTATTCATCTTATATAAGTGTTTGATTCATCAATCACACATTTTTGATATTACAAATGAATAAGGCAAATTTGATGAACCAAATCCCAAAAATATGTCGCAGTAGATAAAATAATCCCGTTTTGATAAATAAATATTTTATAGAATCTTTAAAGGTGGGCTTGATGAATCAAGCCCCTACATAAACCAAACCTTATATAAACCGAACCTTACATAAACCAAGCCCCTACATAAATCTACCCCCTGCAATAAAAAGGAAAGAAAAAGTAGCCTGTCCCCTTTAATGATGAAAATATGTCGCTGTAGATAAAATAATCCCCTTTTGATAAATAAATATTTTATAGAATCTTTAAAGGTGGGCTTGATGAATCAAGCCCCTACATAAAACAAGCACCTACAAATTAGGTTTCTCTGACTTTGGCCATAGAGACAACTTTGTCGCCTTTTTGAAGATTAATTATTTTTACTCCTTGAGTTGATCTTCCTGAAGGCCTCACCTGCCCTGTCTTTATACGGATCACCTTTCCAATCTTTGTAATCAAGAGCAATTCTTCCTCTGAAATCCCTACCATCCCTAGCGCTTTTCCTATTCTGGGGTTAACTATGAGATTGATGACGCCTTTCCCCCCTCTTCTGTGTAGGGGATAAAGGTCGACTTTAGTCTTTTTCCCCCGGCCCTTTTCGCTTGCAGTGAAGACATATTCATCCTTCTCCCCTACAACAATCATTCCAATAATCTCATCTTTAGGTCTCAAGGTGATTGCTTTTACACCAGCGGCTTGACGTCCCATCGGTCTTATTTGGCTCTCTTTGAACTTGGTGGCTTTCCCTAACTTTGTCCCGATCAAAATATCCCGTTGGCCATCGGTTAACTTTGCCGAAAGCAATTCATTTTTGCGGGAGAGACCGATAGCAATAATTCCCCCTCGGCGGATGTTGCGAAAGCCGCTCAATTTTGTTTTTTTCATTCGCCCTTTCGAGGTTATCATCACCACATAGCGATCGCCGGAAAAATCTTTCACGGCAACAATGGAACGAACTTTCTCTTCCGGGCTTAACTGGAGGAGATTATTTATGGATTTTCCTCGGCCTGAAACACCCACATCCGGTATCTCCAAAGCTTTCAGCCAGTAGAGGCGCCCTTTGTTGGTGAAAAATAAAAGATAGCTATGGGTAGAGGAAATAAAGAGGTCCTGGACCACATCTTCAGGCTTCATGCTAATACCTCTTTTCCCCTTTCCTCCTCGAATCTGGAAATGGTAGTTGTCAAGAGAAGTGCGCTTAATATAGCCGGATGAGGTGTAAGTGATGGCTACATCTTCCTCTTTGATTAAATCTTCTGGCGTGATCTCTGTAATATCCTCCTTCATGATTTCTGTTTTTCTCTCATCCTGATAATCCTCTTTTATCTGTTTAAGCTCATCCACGATGATATCCAGAATAAGCTCTTCACTGCCTAAAATTTTCTTTAATCTTGAAATCGTTTTTTTCAATTCCTTGTATTCGCTTTGAATCTTTTCTCTTTCCAATCGAGTCAGTTTTTGCAGCTGTAAATCAAGGATGGACTGAGCTTGAATCTTGGTCAGATGAAAACTGGTGATGAGGCCGGTCCTTGCCGCGTCGACCGTTCGAGAGGAACGGATAAGGCTTATGATCTTATCCAGATTATCCAGGGCAATGGTCAGTCCTTCCAGAATATGAGCCCTTAACTCTGCCCTCTTCAGTTCATAGCGTGTGCGCCGTCGAACCACATCCTGTCGGTGGGAAATAAAATAGCGCATCATCTCAAGAAGAGTAAGTACCTTCGGCTGTTTCTCTACTATCGCCAGCATAATAATTCCGTATGATGTTTGAAGAGCTGTATGCTTGTAGAGGTTGTTCAGAATAATCTCAGCAAGTTCTCCCCTTTTAACCTCGATAACGGCTCGCATGCCTTCCCTATCCGATTCGTCCCTTATATCTGCAATCCCCTCGATTTTTTTACTATTCACAAGGTTGGCAATGTGTTCTAGAAGCCGTGACTTGTTTACTTGATAGGGAATTTCAGTTACGACGATTCTGTCACGCTCACTCTTCCCGCCTCTCTCAATCATGGCTTTTGCCCTTAAATAAATGATTCCCCTTCCTGTTCTGTAAGCATCCATTATTCCTTGCAGACCGAAAATATATCCTCCAGTTGGAAAATCCGGGCCAGGAATAAACTTCATGATATCTTCCAAGCTGGCTTTAGGATTTCGGATAAAATGAATCATCCCCTCTAAGACCTCATTCAGATTATGGGGAGGGAGGTTTGTGGCCATGCCGACAGCAATCCCTGAGCCTCCGTTAACCAGAAGGTTGGGAAATTTGGCAGGAAGAACTTCAGGCATCTGGAGACTTCCATCATAGTTGGGAACAAAGTTGACTGTATTTTTTTCAATATCTGCCAGAAGTTCCTGGGTAATTTTTTTCATCCTAACTTCTGTATACCTCATGGCTGCAGGAGGATCCCCATCTATTGAACCAAAATTTCCCTGGCCATCTACTAAGGGATAGCGAAGACTAAAATCCTGAGCCATGCGGACCAGGGTATCATAAACAGCCGTATCACCATGAGGATGGAACTTACCAATGACATCTCCCACAATGCGGGCAGATTTTTTGTATGACTTGTTCCAGGCGGTTCCAGTTTCATACATGGCATAAAGGGTGCGGCGATGGACAGGCTTAAGCCCATCCTTTACATCTGGGATGGCCCGACCTATGATCACGCTCATGGCATAATCAAGGTAAGACCGCTTCATTTCCACTTCGAGACTGACTTCAGCAGATTTATTATTCATCCTTTATCCTTTTTAAAGTATGAAAATGCTCCCGAATTTTTCTCTAAATATCCAGGTTCTGAGCTTCAAGAGCATTCTTTTCGATGAAATTCCTTCGTGATTCAACCTCTTCTCCCATGAGGATGGTAAAAATTTTATCTGCCTCTACTGCATCCTGTATGGTGACTTTAAGCAGATATCTTTCCTCTGGATCCATGGTTGTCTCCCACAACTGTTGGGGAGCCATCTCGCCCAATCCTTTGTATCTTTGGATGGCAACACCCGTTTTTGCTTTTTGGAAGAGGAAGTCGAGGAGCTTTGCTTCGTTTTCAATCTTTACTTCTTCACTATTGCTTAAAACAAGAAAAGGAGTTCTAAAGTTTTCTAGTTCTTTGTGTATCTTGCAGAGCTTTCGGTATTCAGCTGATGTGATTAAATCAGAGTTAACCTTGCAAGAAACATTCATGCCGTTTATTTGAAAATTGACTGCTAATTCATGGAGCCCATGCTCCTCATCCAAGCTTAAATCTGAGGTTATACCTTTCTTTGTGAGAAGGCTTTGGATTTTCTCCAATTGATTCTTCTTACGCAAAAAGTCTGTATCTTCAACTCCGCTGCTAAGAAGAATATCGATCAGGAAGAACGGATAGTTTTTTCTCTCGAGCAGCTGGATAAAACTCTTTTTGGCAATTATTCTATAGAGGAATTTTCTAAATTGTTCGCCGCTTACATACTCTTTCTGTCTGTTCATTTTAACTTTGAATTCCTCTGAAATTTTCGTAATTATGTATTTTTCATAAGACCGCTCATTTCTTAAATACTGAATTGATTTTCCTTTCGTTATCTTATACAAAGGGGGTTGGGCAATATAGAGATGGCCGTTTTCAACAAGTTGAGGCATCTGGCGGTAAAAGAAAGTCATGATAAGAGTTCTTATATGGGAGCCATCCACATCAGCGTCTGTCATAATAATGACTTTATGATAGCGCAGTTTTTCCAGATTGAAATCTGCCTGCTCTACCCCAGCTCCCAGAGCTGAAATAATTATCCCTATCTCCTCACTCTTAATAATTTTATCAAACTTAGCTTTCTCCACATTGAGAATTTTCCCTTTAAGAGGTAAGATAGCCTGATGGCGGCGATCCCGCGCCTGCTTGGCTGAGCCACCTGCAGAGTCTCCTTCCACGATGAAGATCTCGCTGAGAGCAGGATCTTTTTCCTGGCAATCAGCCAGTTTCCCGGGAAGCGAAGTCGAATCTAAAACCCCTTTGCGACGCGCCAGGTCTCTGGCTGTTCGAGCAGCCTCTCTTGCTCTTGCCGCTTCTAAAATTTTCAGGACAACTTTCTTGGCTACAGCTGGGTTCTCCTCAAGATATGTCGATAGCTGCTCGTTTACTATTGATTCTACTATTCCTTTTATTTCGCTGTTTCCCAGTTTTGTCTTTGTCTGGCCTTCAAACTGAGGGTTTATAATCTTCAAGCTTAAAACCGCACATAATCCCTCTCTCGTGTCATCGCCGGATAAATTCTGATTTAAATCCTTAATCAGATTATTAGCATTAGCATAACTGTTTATGGACCGGGTCAAGCCTGCTTTAAATCCTATTAAATGGGTACCGCCCTCGGTCGTATTGATATTGTTTACAAAAGAAAAAATGGTCTCAGAATAGCTTCCGTTATACTGAAGGGCCATCTCTACTAGCACACTATCTTTTTTATACTCGAAGTATATTGGCTTTGGATTGAGTATGGTCTTATTTTGATTGAGGTACTGCACAAATTCTTTAATACCACCTTTATACTGAAATTCATTCATCTTGTCGCTTCGTTCATCAACAAGAGTTATTTTCAGTCCTTTATTCAAGAAAGATAGTTCTCTTAATCTCTGGCTTAAAATCTCAAAATGAAACTCTACTGAGTCGAAAATTTCTTTATCAGGCTCAAAAGTAACTTTTGTTCCAGTCTTCTTTGTTTTGCCTATATGTTTTAATTTTGTTACAACCTTGCCCCTCTCATAGCTCTGGCTGTAGACGCCGCCATCTCTTTTTATCTCTAGATCGAGCCTGCTTGAGAGGGCATTGACGACAGAGACGCCGACTCCGTGAAGACCGCCGGAGACCTGATATGATTTGGTGTCAAACTTTCCACCGGCATGGAGGGTTGTCATCACGACTTCCGGAGCAGGTCTTTTCTCCTTCTTGTGCATCCCAACTGGAATACCGCGGCCATTATCGATGACGGTAACACTGCAGTCCACATGAATAATCACCTCAATCTCTGAACAATATCCAGCTAAGACCTCATCAATACTATTGTCAACAACCTCATAGACAAGATGGTGCAATCCATCAGGGCCCGTGCTCCCGATATACATGGCTGGTCGCTTGCGAACAGCTTCCAGTCCCTTGAGTACTTTTATGCTTTCAGCAGTATATTTTTTTTCTTTCATTTTCTTCCGATTTGAGAGAAAATAAGGGCTAGGTAGGCAGGATTTTTACTTAACCCAACAGGCATAATTTTCGTATATAATTATACCAAAAATGGTCAATTTAGTAAAGGAAAATAACCTTTTTTTTAGGATTAAAAAAGTGGGGTTGATGAACCAAAAAAAAGCAAAAACCAAGACTTGACCCCAAAATCAATTTCTGTTTTGAAAATAGGATTGCAATTGATTATAATTGAGATAAAAGAGGTCCTGATGCCGGCAAATTTAACACCTCAGTATTTCGAAACAGAAAAGAAACTCAAAACTGCCAAGACGCCGCAAGAAAAAAGAATCATTTTAGAGGAGCTTCTTTCCTTAGTTCCTAAACATAAAGGCACAGAAAAACTTCAGGCGCTGCTCAAAACAAAGATTGCCAAACTAAAATCCACAGCTCAAAAAAAACCGACAATTGCCAAACATGCTCTCACCTTCCACTTCGACAAAACAGGCGCTGGTCAAATTATTTTGATCGGACCTCCCAATGTAGGCAAATCCATGCTTGTAAAGTCTTTATCCAACGCAAATCCTGAAATTGGAGATTATCCTTTTACAACCCGTACTCCCTATCCGGCAATGATGGAATATAAAAACATCCAGATTCAGCTCATAGACACACCGCCTATCACACCTGAATACATTGAAGCCTGGCACTATGAACTGCTCAAAGATGCAGATGGAATTTTGTTTCTTGTGGATTTATCCGGCCCAAGCCCAGCTGATATCATCCAGACTCTTTTGGCTAAGCTAAAAGAAAAGAAAATAGAGTTAATTGCTGAAGACCAGGAAATTCCCTCTGGATTTCCGGTCTATTATAAAAAAACTTTAATCGTAGTCAATAAAAAGGATCTTCCCTCCGCAGAAGAAAATTATAACGTATTAAAAAAAGCCCTCGAATCCAAGTTTAATCCCATTCCTGTTTCTGCAAGTAGCGGAGATGGACTTGAATATTTGAAAGAGAGAATATTCTCCATGCTTCATGTAATCAGAGTTTATAGTAAAATTCCAGGTAAGAAAGTCAACCTTAATGATCCGTATACTCTAAAAAAAGGATCTTCGGTAATGACCATGGCTAAGACTGTTCATAAGGATTTTTCCCAAAACTTGAAGTATGCTCGAATATGGAGTAAAAGCAAATACCAAGGTCAAAAGGTCAACCGCAACCATATCCTCGAAGATGAGGACATTATTGAACTTCACATATAAATCTTCATCCCCATTTTTTTGAATCTATTTCTATGGTGCTTCTCTTCTTCTTAAAAAGATAGGGATTATACAACCTGAATAATCAGGTTACTATTTCAAGATTTCCCCCCTTCCCTTCTGACACTGACCACACCTTTGTTGGTTACCGCTGCTAATAAGAATTTAAGCCTAAATAGAGGAAGGGTCAATACTTTTTGTGAAAATGTCGCTTTATGTCGCTCTTTGTCGCATCTTACAGCACTTTTTTAGCTTTTTTGTCGTCTCTTGTCGTTTTTTGTCGCTTATTCTAACTTTCTGTTAATTACCGTTTCAGCACTATTATTTTGGATATTCATCGTGAAAAAAAGGAAAAAAAAGGGAACAGCCCCTTTCTTACTTTCCCCTTTTTTTTGTAACCGCATCCTCGAAGGTGAAGACATTATTGAGCTTGCATATAAATCCTCATCCCTCTTTTGAATCCATTCCTGCCGTATTTTTTTTTGTTCTTTTATCTTTATCCGCTTCTCGTTATAATTAACTCGTGAGACCGGGGCGTAGCGCAGTCTGGTTAGCGCACAGCGTTCGGGACGCTGGGGTCAGGGGTTCGAATCCCCTCGCCCCGATTTCATAGATTTAAATTATGTTCGTCATGAATCCCAAAGTTAAAAAGCAAAAAACAAGACCTGACCCCTTGATTACCTTGGTTAGATGACCCCTTGCTATAGTTCGATCAATTCATAATCTCTGCTTCCCAGGCCAATCTTAACTCCATGGCTTAGCTGCACAGACCAATCGAGATCATAGCCAGCTCGGAGTATATCTTTCCCGCTCCTTTTGTTCACCAAATCCACAGAGGCCTGGTCCAAGGCTACAGGATCGAGTGAACCAAGGATACCGATATCCTCGACTATAGGCTGTTGACCATCCGACATGCAGTCGCAATCTTTGGTCACTTTTATCAAAAAGTTTATGAAGCTGATTTTGCCTTTTAAATGTTTCCATACACTGAAGGCGTACTCACTCATTTTTTCTTGAACGCGCACAGAATCCGAATCCCAGTTGAATTTAACGGCTCCTTGGTTGCAGACCACAAGACACTCTCCGCATCCTATACATTTTTCCTCAACTATGAATGCACTATCACCCTTTTCAACAATTGCCTGTGAAGGACAATAATTAAAGCACACTCCACAATTATCGCACAATTTAGGATTTACCCATGGATGAACATCCGAATGCTGTTCCAGTTTTCCGGCTCTCGATGCGCATCCCATGCCGAGGTTTTTTAGGGCTGCTCCAAAGCCTGTCAGTATATGTCCGGTGAAATGAGTTAAACAAACAAGTATATCTGAATTAAGAATAGCGCTGGCAATTTTTGCTGACTTTATTCGTGATAAATTTACCTGGATTTCGTCATCGTCTCGGCCGATAAGACCATCAGCGATGATAACAGGGATGCCAAGAGTCTCCTGGGAAAAGCCGTGTTCCCTTGCCAGGGAAAGATGCTCAAGAGAATTGGACCTTTTACTGACATAGAGGGTATTAGAATCTGTCAAGAACACTCGAGAGGTAATGCCTTTAATCTGACTGATAATCTTCACAATCCATTGGGGTTTTATAAAACCTGTATTTCCCTTTTCTCCGAAATGGATTTTCATAGCGACAAACGATTTCTTTTCTATTTGATTTCTTAAACCAATCTTAAGGAAGATTTTTTCCGCTTTCTCAGCCAGGACTTCATCCCCATCTTCTCTTGCTGCTGGAATAAAAAAAACCTGACTTTTCATTTCTCAACTGTATTCAAAATGGCCGCTTCCATGGCTAATATCCCAGCTCCAGCTACGATGAACGCTTCGTCTTTCTTGCAGAAGACTATTTTCTTCAGGTCTGCCAGAGCTTCCTTTAATTCCTCTAAAAGCACTGGGCTAGCATGGGAAACAGTGGGCGGAGAAAGGCTGTTTCTGATGCGAGGGTGAACGGGTCTGGAGCCCGGGATCATTAACAATTTTTCTTTTTGCATTTTTTCTCTTTAAGCAAAAATCAATCCTATTTTTATAAATAATCCCAAATAAATCAAGTTAAACTAAGCAACTGTAAGCATCTTCATTTCCATGATGAAGAAACAGTCATTCATGAAAAAAGGGACAGGCTACTTTTTCTGATGTTCTGCCCACGCGTAGAGACTGCCCTCTTTCTTATAGAAAAAGTAGCCTGTTTTACTTGCTCAATAATTCGGTAACAATTTTATAATATCATTGCGAGGAGCGTAGCGACGCGGCAATCTCAACCTTTTTTATGAGATTGCCACCCTCCCTTCGGTCACTCGCAATGACAATTTATTGTATGAGATTGCACAGCCTGCTCCGAGCACAGTGAAGGAATCTTCTTCGCTCCATGCGACAACAAAGGAATAATTGCGTTTGTACTAATAACATTTTACAATGGAAAGGTCTTTAATGATATAACCCTTATTGAGTGAATTCTCTATAATCGACTAATAATATGAAGACTATTTCGATTCTTTTTTCTCCGATTAAAATAGGAACAGTTGAAATCCCTAATAGATTCGTTCGCGCAGCAACTCATGACTTCATGGCATCTCGCAACGGTGCAGTTACAGAAAGACAGGTTTCACTCTTTCAAAATCTTGCCAAGGGAGAAGTTGGACTAATCATAACCGGTCATGCCTATGTTAATCCCGCGGGAATAGCCAGCCCTTATCAAACCGGAGTTTACTCCGACCATTGTATTGAAGGCTTAAGTCAAATCACAGAATCAGTCCACAAATATCCCTCACGCATTTTTCTCCAGATCTCCCATGCAGGTCGGCAGACAAAACCGAAACTCTGTGGATGCACACCACTTGCGCCCTCCAGTGTTTACGAGCCTACCTTTGAAGTCATGCCAAAAGAGATGAACCAGGAGGAAATCAAAAGCGTTATCGATGATTTTATCCAGAGCAGCCGCAGAGCGAAAGAAGCAGGCTTTGATGGTGTCGAACTCCATGTCGCCCACGGCTATCTCTTAAGCAGTTTTATATCTCCCTATACCAATAGAAGAAAGGATGAGTGGGGAGGTACGCTTACAAATCGCCTTCGAATCGTGGTTGAAATAATTCAAGGCATCAAGGAATTATTAGGAAAAGAATTTCCGCTTATCGTTAAACTGAATTCATCAGATTTTTTGCCTGAAGGATTAAACGTAGATGAAAGTATTGATATAGCAAAAATCCTGGAAAGCGAAGGCATTGATGGCCTTGAAGTCAGCGGAGGAATGGCTGAAGCAGGAAGAGGTTCGGTTTGGAAAGGGCTTCGCCCGGAAAAAGAAGAAGGCTATTTTCTCGATAATGCCTTCAAAACTAAAGCAGAGCTTTCCATTCCTGTATTTGGGCTGGGTGGGATCAGATCTTTTTCAGTTATGGAAAATATTATTGAAGAAGGAAGAGCGGATCTCATTTCCATGAGTCGGCCTTTTATCCGTGAACCTCTTTTGATCAGCAAGTTCCGAACAGGAAAGATAAAAAAATCAGAGTGTATATCTTGCAACAAGTGCTTTAACCTGAGAGGTATTGCGTGCGCTGAGCTCATAAAGAAAAAGGGAACACTATCTTAATTCCGCAACTTTAAACTCTCCTTCATGAAGCACTTTTTCATCCTTCCTTTTCTGATGATTACATCATTTTTCATATGATATGCTTCGTACGGCATATCTGATGGTAAAAATCACTGAAAATGGTGAGGGATTTGGGGTGAGGACCAACATGAAATTCCAATAAATTAGGAGGAGAGAAGAGACCAACGGGGGGAGATCAGTTTATCAATAATATTTACTTGACGATATTATTAATTTATATTTATAATATGTACGAAATAGCGAACAAATAAGCGATTAAGAACTCACATGTACGATAAAACGGACAATAAGTAAATGAAATTCCATAATACATTAGAAGAAATGTTTGCAAGCAAGGTCAAAATAGCAGTGATGAAACTTATGTGTCTTAACCCGGAAAGGAAGTACA
>DRHQ01000110.1 GCA_011049545.1 Candidatus Aminicenantota bacterium
GAATATCGGCTGCCTCATATCCAGAGGGAACGATGTTTACTCCGCCTTGTGGATAATCTGTCTCGTTTATGATTTCACCGAGAAGGATGGATGTTATTGCCACCTGGGAGGCAGGCCTTAAGACAACCGTATTACCCGAAGCGATAGCTGGTGCAATTTTATGAGCGACGAGATTAAGCGGGAAATTGAAGGGAGAAATGGCGGAGATTACTCCGATAGGGAAGCGCCTCACTAATCCCCAGCGCTCCTTTGTTTGGGCACTCAGGTCAAGGGGAATGATTTCTCCACCTATTCTTTTGGCTTCTTCAGACGCAATTTTAAATGTGTTTGCTGCTCTTTCAACTTCTGTCCTGGATGCCTTGATTGTTTTTCCGCCTGAGAGAGTTATGGACTTTGCCAGTTCTTCCTTTCTTTTTTCAATTCCTGAAGATATTTTCTCCAGGACATGAGCACGTTCCAGACTTGAGAGCTTTTTTGTTTCTGAGAAGGCTTCATGGGCGGCGGAGACAGCTTTTTCTGTTTTATCTTTTTCGGCAAAATAGACTTTACCAACAACATTCTGATCATAAGGAGATTTAATTTCTTGCTTGCTTTTTGATACTTCCCATTTCCCTTTAATCAATAACTTATATTCTCGCATTTTTCATCTCTCCCTTATCCTTTATATAATTGCTTCAAAGATAACGGGGTCAGACTTGCAAAACTTGAGTTATTTGATGAAATTAAAATCAAATATTTTACTCAAAGGAATAAATACAAAATTCAAGTTTTTAAAGCCTGACTCCATTGCTCAAAACTCAAGTTTTACAAGTTTTGCAAGTCTGACCCCAATATCAAGTCTGACCCCAATATAATTGCTTCAACATCATCGCATCCTGCTCTAAGTTAGGACTTTCACAAATAATCGTTCCTTCAACTCCATAGTTCTCCAGAGCTTGAATCCAGTCATCAAAACGGAAATCGGAATCTCTCAGGTTCAAATGCTTCTTTTCTCCTTTATCGTTGTAATCAACTCCCGATATATGGATGTGCATGTTTTTAATGGCCTTGCTTCCCAGCTTTTTTTCGATTTTTTTAAGGATCCGGTGGAATTCAATGTAGCTGTTTGCTTTTCCTTCCCTTGCATGGATGTGGCAGAAATCGACACAGGGCAGGATTCCGTCCACCTCGCGGCACAGAAAAAGAATATCCTCGAGCGAGCCGAACTGCGTCCTTTTTCCCAATGTCTCCGGCCTGAGCATAACTGGAGTTCTATCTGATTTTAAAATGGAAACAACTTCCTTCAATCCTTCCTTGATGGTTTGAAAGGCTTGTTCAGGTTCAACTCCTCCATAGTAGCCAGCGTGAAAGACAACACTCTTAGCGCCGCAAATCTCGGCCATCCTGGCTGAGCTCATGAGTCTTTCCTGACTTGCCAGCCTTTTTCCTTCCTCGGCCGAATTCAAGTTTATATAATAAGGAGCGTGAACACTGAGGGCTACATTGAGTGCTTTTGCTTCTTCTTTTATCTTCTTAGCCAGGTCAGTTCCCATCTTCACGCCTTTGACAAACTCGATTTCCAGGCAGTCAAGGCCCATTTGGGCAATTTTCTCAACACCGGCTAAAGTGGAGGATGGAGAAGCAGATAAAGGCACTCCTGCTGTGCCAAAAAGAAGTTTTTTAGAAGCAGAGGTCATCGGCCTCTTCCTTTTCAGATTTGAGAAATTCACTCACAATCTGCAGGGCACAGAATTCACCACACATGGAACAGGCCGTAGATTTTGACTTTCTTTTCTTTCTTATTTCCTGAAATTTATGGGGGTCTAAGGCATGTTTCTGCTGCTCTGTCCAATCGAGTTTTTTTCGGGCCTCAGATATTTTTAAATCTCTATCCAGAGCGCCCTTGACACCCTTAACGATATCAGCTGCATGGGCAGCAATCTTTGCGGCGACGAGGCCAACCCTCACATCGTCGACTGATGGGAGACCGAGGTGTTCGGAAGGCGTGACATAACAGAGGAAATCTGCTCCAGCCGCAGCAGCTATAGCTCCCCCTATGGCTGAGACTATATGATCGTAGCCCGGGGCTATATCCGTGACCAGAGGACCTAAAACATAGAATGGTGCTTCGTGGCAGACACGCTTCTGGAGTTTTATGTTCATCTCAACTTGGTCGAGGGGGATATGTCCTGGCCCTTCCACCATGACCTGGACGTTCTGTTCCCATGCTCTCTTAACCAGTTCACCCATAGTTAAGAGTTCTTCTAACTGAGGCCGATCAGTGGCATCCAGAATGGAACCGGGTCTGAGTCCATCTCCCAGGCTTAGAGTTATGTCATATTTGTGAGCAATTTCAAGTAGCCGGTCGAAATGGGCATACAGAGGATTTTCCTTCTGGTTGTGAAGCATCCAGGCCACATGAAAGGCTCCGCCTCGGGAGACAATATCACCAACCCGTCCCTGTTTCTTCAATCTCTCGATGCCTTTTGAGGTCAGCCCGGCATGGAGTGTCATGAAATCTACGCCCTCTTTGGCCTGGGTCTCGATGGCCGAAAATAGGTCGTCTTCAGTCATGTTGATGATAGAATTCCGCTGCTCAATGGACTCGATGGCTGCCTGGTAGACAGGCACTGTGCCTAGTGGAATCAGGGCTTTTTTGAGTATCATCCTGCGGATTTTCGTAATATCACCACCTGTGCTTAGATCCATAAGCGTATCGGTGCCATATTTTAAGGAGACCTCTACTTTTTTCAGCTCGTTAGCTTCCTGAGGAAAGTCTACAGATGTTCCGATGTTGACGTTAACTTTTGTGCTGAGCTTCTGGCCTATGCCCACAGGATGAAGAGAGGTGCGTTTTGGGTTGTGGGGGATAACAACTTTTCCCTCCGCAACTAAATTGAGCAGCTTTTCAGGAGCAATTCCTTCCTCAGCAGCTACTTTTTTTAGAGATGGTGTGATATTACCTTTTCTTGCTTGTTCTATCTGGGTCATTTAATGCCTGGATAAAATTGAAATGCTAACTTGTGATTTATTCCTTTTTTAACTAATAAGTATAGTTTACCTCTGGTTGCCTGTCAACCATGTAGCTGTCCACCATGGTTAGATTTTAAATGACAAGATGATAGGTGCCAGGGTTAGATTTTTAAATGATTTGACAGGTCAGAAATGCTATGGTTTGCATTACTCCTTTGACAACAGGAAGATGCCATATCTGGCACGCCAGTTAGGAAAAAATCTAACGATTTTGCCGGTTGTCGCTCTGTGATGAGAGGAAATTGCCAGCTCCCTGAGGATTTTGATCTTGTGTTTGGCACAGAATATTCGGAAATCTTTGAGAGTCACCACACGAATATTCGGGGTGTCGTACCACTCATAGGGAAGCTCCTTGGTAACAGGAGCTTTGCTTGTGAACAGCAACTGGAGTTTTATCGATACATGATTGAAGCAGGGAAAACTCACGATACCTTTCTTCCCGATCCTGAGCATTTCTTTTATGACGTTTTCCGGGTTGTAGACCTGCTGTAAAGTCAGGCTCAAGAACACATAATCAAAGGTGTCATCCGCATAATCCTGGGTTTCTTCGATGATATCTCCCCTGAGAATTGGCAGGCCTCTTTCAATTCCAGCAATGACTTTATCTTCATCAATTTCTATCCCATACCCTTCCACCTCCTTGTTCAATTTCAGAAATTCCAGTAAATTCCCTTTCCCGCAGCCTAGATCCAGCACGCGGCTTTTTTCCTCGACAAAGGAGGCGATGATTTGTAAGTCGAAGCGCATTGGAGTCTCCATTCTTAAAAACTGAGCATTTTAGGATTTTCTCGCAAAACCGTTATAGATTCTGTTGATAAATCCGGAAATCAACTTGGTCAGTTGATCATGAGCAATAAGAAAGGAATCATGACCAAAATCTGTCTCGATCTCACAGAAACTGACATCCAGATCTGCCTTTTTCATGGCCCTAACCATTTCCTTGGACTGGGCTGTCGGGTAAAGCCAATCACTTGAGAACGAGATCACCAAAAATTTCGCTGATGTCCTGGAAAATGCTTTGGTGAGGGATCCTTTTCCTTTCTGTTCTCCCAGGTCAAAGTAATCAGAGGCTTTGGTGATGTAGAGGTAAGAATTGGCATCGAACCGGTCCACGAATTTCTTTCCCTGATAGTGGAGGTAATTTTCCACCTCAAAATCGGTCGAGAAGTCGTACTTGAATGTATTGTTATCCTGCAGCCGCCGTCCAAATTTTCTCTGCATAGATTCTTCAGAAAGATAGGAAATATGGCCTATCATACGTGCCAGGGCCAATCCCTTTTCAGGAGGATCCTCACCATAGTAATACCCCTGGTTCCAATTCGGGTCGGCCATGATGGCTTGTCTTTGGGCTTCGCTCAAACCAATGGAAAGGGCCGAACGTTTGCAAGTGCTGGCAATGGGGATCACTGACTCGACCATTTCCGGATACTTGACAGCCCATTCAATGGCCTGCATGCCGCCGATAGAGCCCCCGACCAAGCAAAGCAATTTCTTTATCCCGAGATGGTCAATCAGTGCTTTTTGGGTATTCACAATATCAGAAATGGTGAATAGGGGGAAATCCAAGGCATATGGCCTGTCATTTTTTGGATTTATCGAACCGGGGCCAGTGGAGCCGTAGCAGCTCCCGATGATATTGGAACAGATGACAAAATACTTGCCCGTATCAATCCCTTTACCGGGGCCCACTATATTATCCCACCAGCCAGGCTTCTCATTGCTTTCTTTGTAATATCCTGCAGCATGTGAATTTCCCGATAGGGCATGGAATACCATAACTACATTGTCTTTCTGTTCATTGAGCCTGCCGTATGTTTCATAGGCCAGGGTAATAGGTCCTAACTTGGCCCCGCTCTCCAGTATCATCTCCTCAGGAGGTTCAGCAAAAGTCAAGAATTGCTTTTGAACCTTTCCCACCGAGATTCCGTTTCTGTCGTGTTCCCCGTATTCGCTCATCATCACTCCTTTTGTTCGTGGATCAAATTTTACGCAAAGCTTGATCCAGGTCTTCAATAATGTCATCGACATATTCAATCCCGATCGATAAGCGTACTAGATCCGGTGTCACACCCCCAGTCAGTTGTTCTTTGTCTGAGAGTTGTGAATGAGATGTTGATGCCGGATGGAGGATCAAAGTTTTGGCATCGCCGACATTGGCGAGATGGGATATCATATCCACTTCCTCGATCAATTTTTTCCCGGCCTCTATTCCTCCCTTAACTCCGAAGGTGAAGATAGATCCGAATCCATTTTTTAGATATTTCCGGGCGAGCTGATGGGAAGGATGATCGGGCAGCCCGGCATATTTAACCCACGAGACCTTAGGATGCTCTTTTAAAAATTCGGCAACTTTCAAGGCATTTTCACAGTGCCTGGGCATACGGAGATGAAGAGTCTCAAGCCCCTGAAGAAAAAGAAAAGCATTAAAGGGAGAGGCCGCTGGCCCCAGGGGGCGTAATCCTTCAACCCGGGACTTGAGGATAAATGTCATGTTTCCGAATGTATCCCAGAACTTGAGACCATGATAGCCAGGAGAGGGATCGACAAAATCTGGAAACTTACCGCAGTCCCAGGGGAATTTACCGCTATCCACGATGATTCCTCCTATAGAGGTGCCGTGTCCTCCGATAAATTTTGTGGCCGAATGAGCAATGATATCAGCGCCCCATTCGAAGGGTTGGCAGAGAAGGGGGGCAAAGGTATTGTCAACTACGAGCGGAATATCATGGTCATGGGCGATGGATGCCAAAGCTTCAAAATCCGCCACCTCACCTGAGGGATTGCTGATCGTCTCTACGTATAATGCCTTAGTTTTCTCATCGATGAGTTCGGCAAAAGTCCCGGGTTTGGCAATATCGGCGAATTTTGCCGTGATACCGAACCGGGGAAGTGCGACATTTAAAAGTGTCTGGGTTCCTCCATATAGGCTGCTGCTTGAGATTATGTTTTCTCCGTTTTTGGCCAACATTGCTATAATTATCATTTCTGCAGCCATGCCAGAGGCGACTAGCAGCGCGCCAACGCCGCCTTCCAGTGCTGCCATTCGCTGCTCCACGACATCGGCTGTTGGATTCATGATCCGCGTGTATATGTTGCCGAATTCCTTTAAGGCAAAAAGGCTGGCAGCATGTTCTGTATCTTTGAATACATAAGATGTTGTTTGATACACGGGCACAGCCCGTGATCCAGTGGTTGGATCTGGTTTTTGTCCTCCGTGTAAACAGATGGTGTCCGGATGAAGCTTGTCATTTTTCATGATTAATCCTCCTTTAATTTTCTAAGTTAAAAGTCCTAAAAAAATTCACTGTATATAGCCTTGATCGCTGCCCTGCCAACCCTGTACATCCTAACACCGCAATGGGTATCTTTCGCATGTTCTCTCCTTATGAAATTTTCCCTTTTAAAGGGGAACAATAATTAAGGGAATAAAAACGATAGTAAATTGGGAGGAACCCGGATATGGGCCGATTAAATGAGAGTGCCCGTATCCGGGCTAGACATTATCATAAAGTGATCTGTGAAAATATTTCTTTTTCGTCTTCTCATTTGAATGAAGACTATTATAGTCATTACTGTCCAACTGTCAAGCCCACGACCGACAGGTGTCAGATAAAAATTAAAAGTGCACTGTTTTATTAAGGTTTAAGTTTTAAAAGTGCACTTTTTGAACCGGCTATGACCGACGGGCGACGGATACACACGATCAGGTTTTGAAAACTTTAATTATTGAATAGTTTTGCTGGATTAAATGAGAAATTTAGGCTCTTAAGGAGGCGACAGATAAATATCTAAATTATTGAAGTTTTGGAGGCCTGACCCCACTATCTATTACTGCTAACAAGGCTTGTTAATGATCGACAGATTTTTTATTGGCTAAGAATTTTTGCTCTAATTTCATTATTTTCTCCAGGACTTCTGGATGATTACATCCTTTTTTCCATGCAAAAGGATCAAATTGAATCCCGATTTGATATTTATAGCTCATTGCAGGATTTAAGGATGTCCATCTTACTTTTCCCTTGAGAATTAAGGGAGAAGATTCTTCAGGGATAGATATTTTTATTGAAACTTTGCTGGAGATTGCAAAAAGTTTCTTTCCCAGAAACCGAACTCCGCCCCGGCTCATCTCGACAACAGGGTAGAATTCTTCAACAAACTGCTTTTTAGAAAAGAAAAATCTCCCTTCCTTGTAAGTAACCGTTGCTCCCTTGGTTTTTATCCGTTTATGTGCCCTTCTATTGATCCCCTTATATTCCATTTGTACACCCTTGTTCGCACCTCGAAAATTGTTATTTCTGTGGGCGATATGTTTTCATAGCTTTTCTTTGTTTATATTAAATAGCTGCTATAAAAGAAAATGAAACTCATTTTGATCGGGAGAATCCTCAAAGAGCTTATCATATTTATTCGAAAAATCAAAAGGAATTGCAATTTTCAAGAACTTTCATTTTGATTCTTGCAGATGGGCACATCTAAATTGCCAAAGCTTTTAAAGTCTGATTCCATGCAATTAATCCACGCATGTAGCAATTTCTAATTTAATTTGTTAGCATTTAAAGGTTGAGATTGCCGCGTCGCTATGCTCCTCGCAATGACATTATAAAAATGAAATGAATTTAAGTAAGTTGTTTACCAGAAAAACTGCCTTCATCTTTCTTTTGCTTTCTTTTTCAATCTTATCTTCAGGACTCCAGGATTATTCTCTTCCTGAGGCCAGGAAGGTC
>DRHQ01000111.1 GCA_011049545.1 Candidatus Aminicenantota bacterium
AATGTTTGATCAATATGGGTTATTTTCACTGGAATTTAGATAATTATTCTAGGGCTCTTAATTGCTTTGAAGATGCCTTAGCAATAGCAAAAGATTTAAAAAATGTAAAAGATGAGTCGAAGTGTTTGAATAATATAGGGGCAACCTACATTGATATTGGTAATTATGAAAGATCTCTTGATTATTTAAAGAAAGCCCTCGCAATTGATAAGCGTTTAGGAAACGACATTCATATATCTTGGGAGTTAAACAATATTGGTGAAACATTTCGACGTAAGGGTCTTTATTCTGGTAATAAAAATGATTTTTATGATGCGCTGGGTTATTTTCACGACTCCCTCAAATTAATAAAAAAAACTCGGGATAGACAAATGGAGGTTTACGTCTTTAATAATATAGGCTCTGTCCACTCAGAATTAAAAAAATATAAAGATGCTTTGAAATACTTTGAATCGGGCTATGAAATGGCAGAAGAGATTAGCGATGTTGAAATGATGGGCATGATTCTGACTAATATGGGTATCGTGTATTATAATCAGGGAAATTACGAAAAATCCACAGAATATAACCAAAAAGCGATTGATTTAGCTCTTGGAATTGAAGGAGGACAAATTCTTTGGGAAGCCTATATGGAAATCGCAAGGGCTTACGAAAAGCAGAACAAATTTAAAAAAGCAAGAGAAAACTACGAAATGTCCATCAAAACGGTCGAAATTATCCGCGCTGGAATCGAACTGGAAGAAAATAAAGCAAGTTTTCTAGGAACAGATAAAAAGATTGACGCCTATCACTATCTTATCCATATCCTCGTTAATTTTTCTCAATCTCATCCTGAAAAAGAGTATAACCTTGAAGCTTTTAATTATCTGGAAAGAGCTAAAGCCGGAGCATTTCTGGACAGCTTAGAACTTTCCAATGTCAACATATCCCCACGGATTGATTCCATGCTCCAAAATAAAGAAAAAGAACTGATGAAAGATATCTCAAAGCTCTACGCAAAATTAGCTACAGAACCATCAAGTGAAGAAAAAAATGTAATTGACGAAAAGCTCAAAAGTAAGGAAAACGACCTGGAAATCCTTAAAAGAGAAATACGAATAAAAAGTCCGGCCTATGCAGAAATTCATTACCCTGAAATCATATCTTTACAGGAAACCCAGAGAGAACTTCTCGATTCTAAAACTGCTTTCTTTGCCTACTGCATTGGAAAGGAGCATTCTTATGCTTTTGTCATAACAAAAAAAGACTTCAGAATATTCCCACTACCCCCCAGAGAAAATACCCAAAGGCAAGTCTCAGACTATCTGAAAGTAATATCTGATAAGGAAAATAAAAATTTTAAGTTAGGTTATGAGCTATTCAGCACGCTTGTCCTTCCAGGCCTAGATAAAAACATAAAAAACATAATTTTTGTCCCTGACGATATCCTCCATTTCCTTCCTTTTGAGACTCTAATCACTAATAAAGAAAAGAGAGACTGGCTGATCAAAGATTACGAGATTGCTTATGCCCCATCGATTTCCTCTCTTCGAGAAATAATCCAGCGCAAAAAGTCAAATGGACCAAAGCCTCGAATGGATATTTTAGCCTTTGGCGATCCTTTCTTCGGACCATGGGAAGCTGGAGATAACGGCAAAGACATCTTTCAGGACTATTATACTTCTAATGCCTTTAATTTTTTTAGATTAAAATACAGTGGATTTGAAATCGACAAAATTAGCTCTCTTTTCAAGAAAAGAAAAAGAAAGATTTTTCGAAGAGAAGAGGCAAGCAAAGAACAATTAATAAATCACAGTTTAGACGATTATAAAATCATCCATTTTGCAACTCACAGCATAATAGACGAAAAAATACCTGCCAGGTCTTCTATCGTGCTTTCTCTGGACGAAGACCTCACTCAAGATGGTTTTCTCCAGATGAGAGAAATTTATAACTTAAAGCTTAATTCAGACTTAGTCACTCTCTCTTCGTGCCAGACAGGCCTTGGCGAATTCATCAAAGGAGAAGGGATTGAAGGTATAAATAGAGCCTTTTTCTACGCAGGCACTTCCTCAGTCCTCATGAGCTTGTGGGCTGTAAATGACCAAGCAAGTTATCAGCTTATGGAAAGGTTTTACCTTCACCTTCGCTCCTCTGAATCAATAATGAGTGCCTTGCGCAAAGCCAAGCTCGAATTGATAGACTCTGATGCCTTATCCCATCCTTATTACTGGGCAGCGTTCATAGTATCAGGAAAAGCAGATGAAGTAATTTTCCCGCACCCTATAAAAAAATGGCTTTTCTTCGGAATCTCCTTCTTATTTGTGGCAGGGATAATTTTAGCCGCTATGAAAGACCGTAGAAAAAAACTGAAGATATCCTTCTGAAAGTCTTCCGCCTCCCCCTCCCTAACGAGTCATCCATGACTGACTCTTCATAGAAAGAGCTGCAAAGGGGACAATCCACCACAGACAAAAAGCAGTAATGAGGGCATAAGGTATCCCATACAGGAAAGAAAGGTTTTTATTGGTGCGGAGATAATAAAGTGAGAGAAAAAAGGAAATAATAACCAGAAAAGCAATATGACGGAGAATAAAGAGAGGGTGGACGCAAAAAGAATAAATTATAATGCCTAGGGAAAAAATATGGAAAGGATGGAGGATATTCAAAAAGATGAAGTCAAATATGGGCATAACTCGGTGTTTTTTCCGGTATTTTGAAAACATGAATTTGGCAAAAAGAATGGACTCTCGAATATAACTTCGTGTCCAGCGAAGATACATTCTGATCATTTGAGCTAGTCCTGTAGGAACTTTCGTATAAACACAGGCATTGGACTGGAATCTTGTCATATAGCCTGCTTTCAGGATTTGAGTCGTAAGCGCTCTATCTTCCCCGTAAGTGCAGGGTGTTTTGAGAAATTTCTGATTGACCCACTCATTAATGAATTTCAGCAAAACATTCTTTCTGTATGCAGTTAGGGCGCCCGGACAGCAAAAAACAGCTCCATAGACACTCTGGTAAGCTCGGCCAAAATTAAAGGAGATTGAATAGCGGACCGAAAGCATCCTTGTAAGAAAATTCTCCTTTTCATTCAAAACCGCAACTCTCCCCGCAACAGCACCCGTCCCCTCATCCTTAATCAAAGGAATAACAAGATTTCTTATGGCGCTCCGCCCGATTTTACTATCAGTATCAACAGAAACAATAATCTCTCCTCTTGATTTCTTCAAACCTACATAGAGGGCTTTTCTCTTTCCTAAATTTTCCCTGAAATTGACGATCTCGAGTCTATCTCCATATATTTGCTTAGCTCTCATCATATAGTAAAAAGTTAAATCAGTAGAGCCGTCATTTATGCAGATGACTTCAAACTTATCCTGGGGATAGTTGCTTTTGAAGATGGAGGCGATTGATTTCTCTATGAGCTCCTCCTCGTTTAAAGCAGGCATGATCACAGAAACAAATGGCCAATTAACGCTCTCTCCCGGCTCTATAGTCTGAGGCTTGTAACGAAACCAAATAATTGTCCGGAAAATTATACCGCTCCCTATGATTACAGCTGAAATCAATAACGGATATGTTGAGATTCTGAGGAATAAATTGCTGCCCAGAAATTCAGCCCACATGTGAAAGATACGGAATTTAATGGCAACAAATATAATGAAAGAGCTGGTTAAGATGATGAAGATAATAAGAATAGGGTCTGCCCTTTCTTTTATATAAGGAAGATCGAATAAAGAGTTTTTTGGCTGAGTTTCTAATTCAAGCTTATCAAATGTTTTTTCCTGCATCCAAGGCCCACAAAGATTACTTTAAAAAGGGAAAGTGAAAATGATTCTTACGGCAAGGAATACTATTAAATAAAATAAGGGAAGTCAAGCATCAATAGGCTCTTTTATATTGTGTAATGAAAATCCGTTGGATAGAGAGATCCAAAAAGGACAGAAAAACAGTCATTAATGGGATACAAGACCCTTTTTCGTAGGGGAGGGCGGGATGAATTCAACGAATAATTAAAAATAATTTCCCGTTTTCTTTCAACTTCTCTAAGATATTATAATTGAAGAAGTCATGAAATCAATTAGTAGACATAATAATCCTTAGACGACGCACATAATTTTATCTTAATAAATTCTCTTTTTATCTGGGAGGAATTGAAATTATGAAATATCTAAATACACTCAGCATGGAAAAGGTTATTGAACCAAGCGTCAAGCAAAGAATCGTTAATCCTAAATAATTCAAAAAAAATAACGAAAAGTATGCTTTCGTAAAGAGAAGAGAAACAATTGAAAGCATAAATGTTATCATAATTGCGATCATAGGTGTCTTTGCAAAAATTCGAATATAGTCTCTTAAGCTTTCATGAGATTCTATTATTTTAATACTTACATCTAAATTAGAGTATGTCGCATGAGGGGATTCGCTTTCTTTCCCTTTTAGCTTTTCTTTGGACATTTCGATTACCATAGAATCTTCCCAATAATCAGCATCCGCTTCTCCGAAAAAACTTACCCATTTTTCAGAGGAGAACTTCTTTTTCAAAACATCATAAAGGTTTCTCAATCTCGTTTGCATATCCTGGTAACGAAAGACTGCAAACATCCCTACAACTGCAAACAATGCTGCCATTGACTGGGAACATGAGGCAAAGAACCAGAAGAGCATTTCTTTCTTGATCAATTCTGGATTCTTTAGATTGGAGAATAAAAAAACCATTAATACAGTTAACACCACAGCAGGGAAATACCAATTTAGCAAATAAACTCGAAAGTTTGGATTATTTTGTTTAAATCCTCGCCATTTTTCCATTAGGGTTTTTGATCCTTCTTTCCCCATTTGAAAATCCTCCTTTTTCTCAAGATTTTTTGTTACTGACAATATTGAAGCGATTTTAAGTGATGGAGGCAGAAAAGGCAAGGGGGGGTATAGAGACCCCGGGACTCCTAAGAGCTTCTGCATAAAGATTACTTATCGTGCAAGAAAAAACACTATTTATGGAAAAACGATCCCTTGCTGAAATTACCCCATCTAACCTAATTATCCAGAGGTCTCCGACCCTTACTGTCATACTGAAAATTGCCTCTATTTAGCTCTGAGAGCGTCTTTTTAGCACCTTCTCTTTGGTAAGGATAAACAACCAATCCCTTGCCTAAAATATAGCCCCTATTAGTGAGGATTGGCTTAATCTCACTGCCTCTCGCTGCGGTTGAAACATAACAAAATTACAAAATTGTTGCCTTTATGCGACTAACTAACTTCTTTCTCAAATCTTGTGCATCTTCCCAAGTTATGTGATTATATTGCCTTGTATCAAAATGAGCTTCTTCAATCTCTTCTTGTTTGCATGTCCAAATTACATCACGACCTAAACCATGTGCAAAACCTGCTTCGTAATAAACATTCTGCCTTTGTCCAGTGACATCAACTATTAAAAATTTACATGCACGAATCTCAGCAATAATTAAATCGCAAATCTTCTCATTATGTTCTTCTTTCTCAATGAAAATTGGCTCATATCCTACCTCAATAATCGCCTCTTTTATGCCTTGCTCATATATCTCACTCAAGTCTTCGCTGCATGACATAGCTACAAAACACTTCTTAGAAAGTATTCCGAGTTCCTTCAATTGTTCCAATTTTTTCCATCCCTCCCAAGTTAATTTTGCATTTCCTCCACTTGTAGGCAATATAAAATATCCAGCATCAAATGCTTGATTCCGAATATTGTCAAACTCTTCCTTATTAACAGAATAGGTAATTGGGTAGTCGTTTTCTCCGTCAAAACGAATTGGTTGTCCAAAATAATGTGATTTTCTTCCACCGTATAAAATTAGATTATTTAGTTTTTCTATAACTGTTTTCTTTTTGTATCTTTCTATTATGCTTTTTATTTGATTCTCACTTAAAGTATGAAGCTTTGGTTTAGGTGAATCATATTCATAAAGTTCTCTTGTATATGCAGATATCATCGCTTTTTTTCTCTCAGAAAATTCTCTAAAACCTAAATCATCCAAATCAGTTGATTCATATTTCCCGCATATCTTACACTCGATAGAATGCAAATCACCTTCTATTGTATGACGGTTTATTACTGCTTGATTGCATAATACACAAATTGGTTCTGGACTCATTTTATCCCTCCTTAATTGAGAATTCCCCTCCCCTCACTCGTCTATCCTATGAGGCGATTAACGCATGGCGTCATTTACACTATCGGGAAGCCAAGGCTTTAGGGTCTCTGACTTCCACTCGCCTCTATTTTCCTTCATTTTTTCTTTTGAAAATGAAAATATTAATTCCAAAAACAATCGCAACTATAAAATCTACAACTACCCATATGTCTTTGCCCAAATAAAATGGTATTAGGGGATTAAATATTAAAGCTATAATTCCCATTACCCAAGTCCAATAAATTTTTTCAGCTTCATAAGAGAGATAAGCAAAATAAATTGCAGTAAGACATACAATCCATCTAAGCAGAATATAGTATCCATATTCCCCAATAGGAAAAATAGCTATCAATAAGAGAATCGCAGTAATTATAGATGGTACAATGATTTGTTTTTTCTTATCATTGCTCATTTTTTATCCTGCTCCCTCGATAACATCACTTTTTTTTCTTATTCTTTCTTACTTCTTAATCAGAGATTCATAAATATCTTTCGAAACTTTTTTCCCAGATTCACCCCAAATCATATCAAAAATAAATTCATCTTCATCACTATATCCAAATTCTTTAATCTGTTGCTTTGATAAAGAACTGCTAAACTGAACAACTGAAGTATAATTATATTTCCATTGCTCGTTTTCATAAAAAAACTGAAATCTTATACCTGTTTTCTTATTGTCTTGGTAATAATCTGCGGTTGCCATATTACCATTAATTTTAACATTTTTGACACTCATACCAATTGCAGCATCTTTCTCTATCCAGCCATGGTCAATTGCAAAAACCAACAGTCTTGTCACATCCATTTCTTTTAAATTCTTCAATTGCATTGAGTGCCGAACTCGAAAAATCATAAACCTATTTATATAAGATTCCTTCATTACTTCCTCTTTATCTGCATATAAAATTTTATCTAAGATATCCTTGTAATAATCAACCGATTTTGAATCAATATATTTTATCGCTTCTTCACCCTTACTGTTTAAAAATGCTGTCTTGTATTTTTCAAAGCACTCAATCACCTCCTTTTCCTCTTTGCTTACAGCACATGACAATAAGATTTGGAGAATTAAAATTATACAAAATACTTTAGGGAGAATAACATACCATTGAATAACTGACTTTCTAATTTTTTTTACCTCCTTTTTTTATCCTTTGTCTCTTTTTATGAGCTCCAATAAATAATAAAATCCAAATAGTACTAAAACGATAGTAAGAAGGATTCCCGGAATAGCTATGCCCCAACCGACCCAGTTTATCCAACTGGGCAATTTTCCTAGAATGTTAAGCCAGCTGAAAATAATATAGACAAATACCACTATTCCAATTAAACTTTTTTGAAACAAGTTCAGTTTTTTCATTTCTTAATGCTCTCTTTAGAATAACTTTGAAATTGAAAGTCGTATTTGTCTATGGCTCTAGGGTCTTCAGCTTCTACTCGCCTCAGTTAATCCTTCTTTGGTCTCTATGATTCGATTATCTCTATCCACATAGTTCGTTGATTATATCATTTGCGGCATCAATCAATGCCTGTCCTTGTATTGGAGTCAATTTTCCTGAATTTATGTATGCATTAACTTGATCAATAGAATCTGAAAGCTTGTTGCACGCAACTCGCTTATTCGGTTTATCTTTGTTTAGATTTTTTGTTGCTTCATTTAGTTTAGCAATCAATCCATTTCCTTGTTGCTGGCTCAGTACGCCTGTATTGATTAGGTTTTCTACCATAGCAATAAGGTTAGTTATTTTTGGATTATACTTTACTGTTGCGTAATCAATGCCTGTGTGGATTCCATAACTCCTGCCAGTCACATACACATTCCCTGAGGGATCAACAGCAATGGCATTGGCATAATCAGAGTCGTTTGCAGGGCCATTATGCCTTGCTACCCACTCCTCTACTGGTCCTACTTGCCCATAAACCAAATAGGCTGAAGTTGCAAACAGAATTACTGCGATTGAAACCACTCCCAAGTAAGATGATTTTTGCATTTTTCCTCCTTTTCCTTAGGAAGTATAGTTCGATTTATAAATAATGCCCTTTAGTATTGGGCATTGTGTTTGATATAGCCAACTAAAGTGATTTGATCCTTTTCCGCTCCTGTAGCCTTGCTGTCTTTTTCACTATCGGGAAGCTGAGGCTTAACGGTCTTTGGCTTTAACTCGCTTTGCTTTCACAGTCTACGACCCATTCGTTTGGCTAAGCGACCAATCCATTCAAAAATCGTTCCAGCAATGGTGCCGATTGCAAATATTAGTGCAAGAAGACTCCAGTCTCCAACAACGAGGGCGACTATAAGCCCCACTATCACCCCCAAAGTAGCTCCACCCCAAACAGCGTTTGGTCCTTTCCAGTGCAATGCCAAAAGGACTATTGCAAGTATTGTTGTCGGTATCATTCCCTTCCCCTTTTTTTATAGACATGGGGATAGAAGTCTGCTTTTCTGGTCTAAAGAGAAATTCTTCCTTCTTTTCTGGACTCATATTGTCCCCAAGCTGAGACTCTTTGACTTATATCACAAAGAAAATTACAGTTCAAATGAGAAAAAATAGACCTATCCCCATGTAACGAATATGTAACAGATTTTGCTAAAAAGATTAAAAAATCCACGGGATATCAATACTGAAATATGTAGAGATATTAAGGCAATATGGGATAAAAAGCATTATTTTTATGCTATTTTGGGACAGATTTCTAAAAAAGTGTGATTAATATGCATTTTTTTATTTCCCATTTTTATCAAGTTCGCAACTTGTTTATAATGAATGAGTTATTATTTGGGTAAGATAAGAAGTATTATGTCTACTACAATAAAATCTCCTCTGTAAAATTTACTTTTGTAATACACAACAACCGTTTTGGAAATGAGAAAAGTCCTTTTTGAGAGATCGGCTCTTTTAATAAACCATGAGATTTATGAGCTTTTCACTCGGGAGAAAAGGTGAGTTTTAATATGCTTTAGATGTGGGTGTGTTCAATTTACATTAAACATCTTTTGCTTCTTCATCAGTCTTAGAAGACATCCCAGAAGGTCTGACAGGCTTAAGTTTCATTTCTTTTTCTTTTCGCTTTACTCCTGCTGAAGTTTTTGCAATATTCTCCAAATCCTCCGTGTATTTATTAAGCTCAACATTCATTTCTTTTAATTCTCCAATTAGCTCATCATATTTCGGAAATTTCTTCTGGATATCCTGTGGTCTAAGGTTCTCATACTTAGGATATGCTAATGCTTTGTCCCACCATCTGCGAAAATCACTTTGCCATTTTGTCAAATGTGGTCTCAAACCATCATTTTGAACTCGAAGAATTAAATCCGCTATACTTGGACTTCGCTCAATCTCATAAAGGGGTAAACTCATAAGAAGGTCTCTGGCAATAGGAAAAAGTTCATACAGAGAGTCATATACTTCAGCAATAACGTCATGGTTTTCATCAAAAAAAAGAGCCGCTTTGCGAGTTTTTAATTGTGTATACAATTTCCATGCAACAATTCTATCTTCTTCTGTTGGTTCATAAGTAATATTGCCAAGATTAAAGGGTAAATTCACGCTCACAGAAGTAACTCTATATTTTCTTTTGCGATTTAAAAGATTCACTATCAAAAATATTAGAGCGCATATAAGAATCCCATCCCAAAACTTTAGTGGTGAAAACAAACTTAAAAACTTGCTCAGAAAAAATGAAATATTTTCAATCATTTATTTTCTGATTGCTGATATGCCCATTCAATCCAATCAGCAAATTTCTCAGGTTGCCAACTTCCAACGTGACCACTGGGAATACCAGATGGAATCGCACCTGTGCTATCTTTTAAGTGAATTCCTAAAATTCCTTTACCTTGTCGATTACTTTCCTGGATTTCCCAAGATACCCATTTACTATTTGCAGTATTGTCACCAATAAGAACTACCGTCACTGATGCGGGTCTAATATACTCTTCTCGAATAACTCTTCCTACATACTCCTCATCTTTGCTTTCTATTCTTCTGTCAAGTTTGTGATTATAAAAATCAAAACTTTCAATAATATTTCTCAAACCCAAAAAACCTGCTACCTGAAAATAATCATCATGGTCAAAACTAATAAATATTCTCCTTTTTTTCATTTCTGTTTTCTCCTCACATCACAGAAACATTATATCATTTCATTTACTTTTGCTTTAGAATTTCCCTCTTCCTATCTCGTCTTTCCTAATGAGGCTCTTACTTGTTAATTTTAAAATTTATCTTATAATCCATACTTTTCTTTTCTCTTCTGAAAAGCTTCTTTTCCCCCTTCTAAGTCTTGTAATTTATTAATTATTGCAGATTTTTCAAAAGAACCTCTTTCTTCAACCTTGCACCTAAGTTTTCCTGGAATCTTTGCCACCTTGAATATTAATTCTGCATCTCCAAGCACTGGTATATTAGCATTATGTGTAGAAATGACTAATTGCCGTTTTCCCTTTACTCTTCTTATATGTTCAACAATATTATTAATTATGAAAGCATGATCTAATTCATCTTCAGGCTGGTCAATTAACAAAGGCTTCTCTTTACCCAATAGAGATATTGAGAAAACAGCTGTGCACTTTTCGCCGTAAGATAAATCCTTTAAGGGAGAGAATTCCTCGCCCTCAGTTTTTTTTAGGTAAATAACTAATTCATCATGTAAAGGACAAACTTCCATTCTATATATATATTCTAGAGTTGGGTAATTTATTATTTTTTTTGCTGTATCTTCAGTAATATTTGATAATTCAATAAGTTTTCCGAAATCATTATCCATTATAAAATTCGCTAATTCATATGGATTCATTGATAAACATATATTTTCTAATTGTTGCGTTCTTTTATAGATATCAGAACCTTTATAAACTTCATCGAGTAGCTCAAAAAACTCATTCCGATTAGCATCGGTGTTAATTTCAATTTTCACATCTCCTTTTTCAAGCTCTTTTGACATCTGAGCGACTACATCTAATCTCTTTTTATGAATTTGGTTTCTCTTTTCCTTTAAATTTTTTAATAATTCTTCTCTGTCTTGAATTTTTTCTACAAGTTCTTTTCCTAATTCTTCATATTTCGGTTTCACTTTTTTCTCAATCTTGAATTCCTTTTCTTTCAGTTTATGAAGCCTGTTTAATAAAGCTTGTTGGTCACTTACTCCTAACTGACTAAGTTTCTTTGTGAATTTAATATTTTCTAAATCAAATTTCTTTTTCCACTCATTATGAATTTTTCGAATTTCTCCAATTATAGTTTCGAATAAAATTAATTCTTTTTCCCTTGAATCTTTCAATTCTTTAAATAATTTTTGATAAAGCTTTCCTACTTGTTTTATCTCTTCAATATTAGGAGAATCATCTATTAAAGTGGGAAGCGTCGGGCTTATGGTTTCATTTATTCTTTTTGTGATTATTTCTCTTTCGCTTTTTAAATTGTTGGCAGCTTCCTTAAAGTAGCTCTTTTCGCTCTCCCATAAACTATAATTTTTAAAAATTTTACCCTCAAGATGACCTTTATGAGTTTTTATTTCATTTTTTAAGCCAGGTAGTTCTTTCAATTCTTCGTCTAGGATTTTTTGCTCGCTAATTATATTTATTATATTTTTACTATTTGTATTAAGGTTTTCTAAATGTTCATTCTCCATTCTATATAAGTCTTCTACACCTATATATTCATCAATCAATTTCAGCTGATTATCTGCTCTTTTAGTGAGCTCGAATACCTCTCCTTGTCCAAATACTTCAATTTCAAATATTTCTCTCAAAGTTTTAGTAGTTTCTACAAGATTATCATTAACTATTTGGAATATTTTCTCCTCAGTAGAAATTTCTGAAATCTTTTTTCCTTTTCCTGAAATTTTTTCTTCACTAATATCAATGAGTTTACGTTCAATAAGGAATTTACCATCTTGATTTTCTAAAAAGAGTTTTACTGAATTACCAATACCAAGCAATTTAGTAATTCTCCTATAAAATTCCTCTAAATATTCTTCACTCCTAGGTGGGTAATCGAGAGCAAATCGAGTGAAATCTATAATGGCAGACTTACCTGCTCCTCTTCCTCCAATTATTGCGTTCAAATTTTCGTTAAAGTGAAATATTTCTCCCAAATATAAACCTCCAGTAACAAGCATACCAATCAATTTTGGATATTTCGCTTTACTAGGTGTCGACAGAGAAATTCTCAAATCAGGCTCATGAATTATCTGTTTAAGTGCATTAAAGCTACATTCTCCCATTTTTATCCAAACAAAACGCCTTCCAATTTCATCTGGGTGATGTGCATCTGAACCCATAACACAAGTCAATTTTCTTTTATAATTTGAGTCTGTTCCATCGAACCATTTTTTATCTTCTATTTTACTTATCTCTACAATTTTAAGTGCTTTATGTTGAATAAGAAGCTGACGCCATATACCTCGAATTTCATCTGTCAATCCCTTGGTACTGCCAACATGAGCACATATTGGAACTCCACCTGCGTTAACTATTTCTTTTAGTACGGCAGGAATAGTTAATTCTATGCTTGATATAGTCTCCTCTTTTCCCATATCTTCATCCTTTATTTTTAGATTATGAAGGAGATAAGTAATATCATTTGAATCTTTTTTCTGTGGAAAAATGCCAATAATATGAACTCCTTCTACAGTAACCTCTACGCCTGGTAAAACAATAAGTGAAGTGTTTTTTGCCGCTTCCTTCATTTCTTCATATGCAGTTCCAATATTGTGGTCTGTTATTGCAATCATTTCTAATCCACTGTCTATTGCTCTTTTAACAAGACTCTCGTATAAAATTGATTTATCATCATAATCATAAGACTTTGGAGTATGGATATGTAAATCGACCTTATAAAATCTTGCTCCGCTGTCTACATTTTTTAATATTGATAGAGGATTAATCATAATGGTTTTCCCCCTTTATTCAAATATCATGTGATGCCCATCTATAGCGTTTGTGTTTATGTTATAACAGAATAAAAGAATCTAAGTCAAATTGAATATAAACCTCTCCTCACGTCACAAATGCGTCACAGATTTTGCTGAAAACTTGCCTAATTATGGATACGTTTTACTGAGTGAGAGAGGGATTCGAACCTACGACCTTCTGATTCAATACAGGGAAGCCAGGGCTTTTAGGGAATTTGGCTTCCACTCACCTCAAATTTCTACAAATTATCAATCTTGCTGATGTAATTACACCATAAGCATTATGAATCCTTATCTGGAATATTTGAAGATTCAATGAAACGAAATCGTTTTTTTATGAGATTGAGATTTATGATAGTGAAGAGTAGGATAGTTCATTTAGCTAAAAATCAATCAAAGCTTGAGCAGTATCTTTTTTCTTTCTTGGTTTAGGTGGGATTTCGTCTTGTCCTTGTTTCTTCAATATTGAGATAACTAATTCATTTATTTTAATCAATTGCGGGGATAGAATCCGTCGAGTTTCAAGACGTATTCTACCTACTTTTCCTTTCATCTGCTTTGCTAGTTTTTTCATTTTGTTTCTACATTCTTTTCCCAAAGATGAAAGTCTGATATGTTCTGGGTCTTGTTCATCGTAAATCGGAATAGGACAAACTTCAAAAGGTCTACGATGTATATCCCTTGCCCCAAACAGTCCCTCAGGTTGATATGGCTTAATACGGTCATTTACCGCATTAGAGTTCAATATGGAACACAAATAATCTCCTTCTTTAATACTCTTTGGATAATAATAGTACGTTTTGGCGTCAGCTATGAGACCATTAATTTTTAATCCATGATTTTCTTTTTCAGGAAAACATAAAGCCGCAGTCAAATTTGCCCCTGATGTGTTATATAGAACAATCCCATTAGCCATTATATTTTGATTCGTAAGCTTATTGTTATAATTTATCCATTGATAAATGGTTCTTCCTTCACTTGAGCGTCTTGCTTCCCATAGGTCTTCCGCTTCCTGCACCCATTGTGAGGCATGTTCTTTTCCTTCACTTAATAAACGCTCAGAGTTCATCATAATTACAATCCCTTTTGAGTCTATTATCGGCAGAAAAATAAGTTCTTTTCTAAATATGGAGAACGGTAATAATCCTTTTGCTAAAACTGTTTCGTATAGAAATTCTTTCTCGACGCGTCCCCGTAAAGATACTTCCCAGGGTTTCTTTGCTTCTTTTTTCGCATCAATACATGTTTCTAAGAATGGGGCATTTATATTTTGCGTCGCACCTGGAGTAGGCTGAATAAACCAGAAACACCTCGGCACTAAAGTTGCTCCTTGTAAAAATCTTTTATAATAATATAGGCAATTTATTTCAGAATCCAGAAATTGGAATCTATCTTTCTCTATTGACCTAAAATCTTTTTTGGCAACTTTTAATTCAATATTTTTGCGTCTTAATTTACCTTCATAATAAGTAATTGGAATGTTAGCGGTTTTGGTATCTTTTAGTTTATTGATTAAAACTACTGCCCTTACTTTAAATAAAGGATGAACTCCAGAAAAATCATAAATTTCAGATACCCCCTGATTTTGAAATGCAAAATGTTGTTTTGATGGTAGTGTAGTAGTTTTAGGCATAACAAATGCAATTATTCCCTTCGGTTTAAGAAAATCTCTTTCACAATATCTATAAAACACAGTGCTAGTATCCATATGTGTAAACAGTTTTACATCTTTCTTTTCCATAAGGTCTAATTCGAACGTAAGTTCTTTTACTCGTGCTTTATAGGTTGGTTCTTTAATATAGCGGTATGCAAGCCACGGAGGATTTCCAGCTACATAATCAACTTTGTTATACCTCAAGAAAGCTGGTTGATAAGCATTTTTTAATATATATGACCAAATACTATTTTTCTTTTCCTTATAAAGCTTAATCATGAGTTTGAAATTATGTCTCCAATAAAAGATTTCTTCACCAGAGAAATCTTTCATTACAGTTTTACTCAATCCTAAAAATGCTTTTTCTGGATTTGCGCCGCCTGCAGATTTAGAAGCATAAGATGAAAGTTTGTCAATTACTTGGCTAAGATTAATGTCGCGTTTAATCGTTAATAAAGGTATATAAAATATATTAGATTTTGAAGCTGGTATGGCAAGACATTTTTTCTTTACATCCTCAGCAATAAGCGTATCTGACAGATAAACTTGAATATATATCTCTTCTTTGTAGTTTTTAATTTCGTTTTTCAAAGCAAGAATAATATTTGCCTTTGCCATTATGACAGCGACAGGATGAACATCTATTCCGATAATTGAAGATAAGGCATATTTTAGTAGTCTTTGACCTTTTAATCCGCTTTCTTGTTTTAGTTTTATTGCTCTGAAAAGAAATGTGCCAGAACCACATGCAGGGTCAAGAAGACGTCCTCTTTGATAATCAATAGCCTTGAGCGTTAATTCAGCTAGCCAATCAGGAGTATAGTACTCTCCAATAGCATGGCGACTCTCGGGGTCGACCAGCTCTTGATATAATTCCTTTAAAACATCCTCTTTTATATCACTCAAATCATAAATATCGAAATACCCTTCTAGTTTTGAGAGAAATCCAATAAAACTATCTTCCCCAGTAGTTTCAATTGCCCAACTAAAAAAGTCTGGTTCGACTAAGTTTGGCAGATTTTTCCTCTTGAAGTATTCTCCTGTTAATAAGCCTCTATAATCTTTTGATGACCTAATTTCCCCTGGAAAAAGTGTTTTTGCCACTAACAAACGAGAGAACATTGTTAGATAGGTATGCTTTATAAATAGGTCTGTATCTCCTAATTCAGTTCCATAAACACGTGCGAGAAGAATATTCCACTCTTTAAATTTAACCTTAACCGAGCTTTCATTTTTAATCTTATTGAATTGTTCTTGTAGAATATTAAGACAAATATTAAAAATCGCGCTATATAATCCAAATCGTTGCACAATATCATCAGAGTCTGGTTTTATTGGCTTTGATGCAAAAATAAATTGGTCAAGATATCGAAAAGAAATTATGGGGTCTTTCTGTGACAACTTAAATTCACTAATTTTTATTGGCTGTGCATTTTTATATTGATAAACCTCGAAAAACAATCCATCAGTTAAGAGTGCAAAATAGTCATAAGGATTAGGTCGTGATTTAAAGTATTTGCTTAACTCAATCATAGCGGCTGGACGCTCTTTTTCTATATCTGTTTTAAATTCGAAGATTGTGGCTTTGAAAAACGCATCAATCCTTCCTCTTACTTCTGCAACTTTAATTTTTTTCTCTATTTCAATTTCAACTGGGTCTATTTCAAATCCAAGCCTCATAAAATTGACGAATAAATGTCTTCTATAATCATGGTGTTTTTTCTTTTTTATAGCTTCTGTAGCTTGTTCTATATATTCTGCAAGGTGACGTGGAAATTCACTATGAAATGGGAATACACTTTTTAGCATTTTTATGCTCTCATTAATTTTTTATTCTTTTTAAAATTCAAATATGTTTTTAAGATTTTGATAATTTTGACTACCTAATTCTCAATCATCAAATTGGAGGTTTTGTTTGGAAATACCCCCTTGAATTTCCCATTCTTCATGATTTTATTGATAACATCTAAATATCATGAAGAGTATTTTATGTCAATCTGAGAGGACAGACTTATTCCCATGTAACAATTGTGTAACAAGTTTTGATTAAAAACGCCTAATTGTGGTTAAGGATGACTAAAAGAAAAACTTTCTTTTAGCCCTGTAAATCGTGTCTTCCAGGGTAGGATTTGAACCCCCGACCTTCGGATTCGAAGTCCACCGCTCTATTTCAAAACAGACCTCTCCCTTTGTCACCCCATTGTCACGAAATTGTCACAAAATGTGGCTACGCTCGCCTAAGTCTGACTAAGCATTACCAAAGAAAAAACCAGATTTTACTCTGGCGGGAAGGTGTGGGAGTCGAACCCACCCAGGGCTTCTTACGGCCCCATACTGGGTTTGAAGTCCAGTAGGTCCTTCTATATAAATACCGCTAATAATCCGTGTGGACAAAATGACTAAAAATGGCTCAATTTAAGAGACTCAGGCTAAAAAATAAATCTGGTGTTTCCTGGAGAAAACTGGCGTGCCTACCAGGATTCGTTAGGTCGCAGGTTCGATTACTGTCAGAGGCACTAACTTCAGCGCCCTCGACGGATTTTAAATCCGTGTTGCCGGTTTGAAAGAGAAATGACCTAGACCAAGCTTGACGACTGAGGCGCTGAGGATTAGTGAGCCATGCTGGACTCGAGCTGGCGAAACCCGACTTAAAGGACCGATGCTCCCTTTTTTTTTAGGCACTTCATGTAATTCATTGATTTTTTATCTTGATTTTACTAACATCGTAATCTCAATATACCCATGGGGAAGGACGAATGAAGAAAGCGCTTTTTCTCATTATTACTTTTTTGACCTTAAGTCTGACCTTTTTCTCTGCTGAAGAAAGGCCCCGCATGAGAGAATTCGGTATTGAAACGGGAATAATAGAGCCCGGCGAATGGAACGCCATCACCGATGTTCCTGGAGTAAAAGTCGGGCAGGTGACTTTGATCGAGGGAAAAAATATCCGTACAGGTGTGACAGCTATCCTCCCCTATGACGGCAATATCTATCAAAAGAAAGTTCCTGGTGCTGTTTATGTCGCCAACGGCTATGGAAAACTAACTGGATACACCCAGATTGAAGAACTGGGAACAATTGAAACGCCAGTAATATTAACCAATACGCTGAGCGTTCCCACGGCTGCCAATGCCCTTATAAGCTACACCCTCTCTCTTCCCGGAAATGAGAGAGTCGGCTCTGTGAATGCGGTTGTGGGCGAGACAAACGACGGCGACCTCAACGATATCCGCGGAAGGCATGTTAAGGAAGAGCATGTGATTGAAGCCATAAAGAAGGCTCAATCAGGCCCGGTGGAAGAGGGCTGCGTTGGCGCCGGGACAGGCACTACCTGTTACGGGTTTAAAGGAGGCATAGGAACAGCATCGCGCAAGCTGCCTGAATCGAGGGGCGGCTATACGGTGGGAGTCCTTGTCCAGACAAATCACGGCGGTGTTCTTCAGATAAACGGCTTTCCTGTGGGGATACGCCTCGGGAATTACTACATGAGTAGAGACCTCGATGATTCGCCCGAGGGATCATGCATGATCGTGGTCGCCACAGACGCTCCCCTTGACAGCCGGAACCTGAAGCGGCTGGCAAAGCGGGCTCTTCTCGGAATAGCAAGGACAGGAGGCTTCTATTCAAACGGAAGCGGAGATTATGCCATTGCCTTCTCTACAGCCGAGGGGTTGAGAGTTCCTCACCACTCCCCTTCGCCCACTATGCAAATCGAGATCTTGAGAAACAGGAATGTGTCCCCTCTTTTTCTGGCGGCTGCTGAAGCGGCTGAAGAGGCTATCCTGAATTCTCTGTTTAAAGCCCGGGATATGGAAGGGAAGGACGGCAGTAAGGTCAAGGCTCTTCCCCTGGATAAATTAAAAAAGATTATGGAAGAGGCACCTAAAAGATGAAAAGAACAATAGGAATTCTGGGAGGCATGGGTCCTGAGGCCACTGCTTATTTTTTTGAATTGATCATAAAGAATACAAAGGCAGAGAAAGACCAGGAGCACATACCCGTTATAATCTACAGCAACCCCGAGGTTCCGCCGAGGACAGATGCCATACTCGAAAAAGGGGAAAGCCCATTGCCGTATCTTCTCGAAGGCGCCAGGGTGCTGCGGCAGGCGGGTGCGGATTTTATCGTGATGCCCTGTGTTACGGCTCACTATTTTTTAAATGAAATAATGGCGGGAGAAAAAGCGCCATTCTTAAGCCTCCTGAATGAGACCCTCCTCTATACGCTGAGGAAAATGCCCGAATTGAAAAAGGCCGGTCTTATCTCCAGCACCGGCACTCTAAAATCAAGGCTCTTTCATGATGCTTTTGCCAAGGAAAAAATAGAAGTCTTCGGCCCGGAAGATGAGGAACAGGAGCAGGTGATGGAGGCTATTTTCGGGAAACAGGGGATAAAAGCCGGGTTTAGTTCGGGACGCCCCAAAGAAATTATCCAGGGTGTGGCCAAGACACTCATCAAGAGAGGGGCGGAGGCGGTTATTGCCGGCTGCACAGAGGTGCCTCTTGTCCTTAAGCAGGAAGATATCAAGGTTCCGTTTATCGAGCCTTTACAGATTCTGGCCGAAGTCAGTATTGTATGGGCGGGATATGAGCTGAAGAGTTAGTAATCCCTTCATTGTTTCTGGAATTATAGTTTAACGGGAGGAAAAACATGAAGTTTCTTAAAGTTATTTATATATCGATTTGTTTGTTGTTTATAATTACACTGGCGGGAGGTAATTCTGTACAAAAAGGAAGCAAAAACCCTATTCGTCTAAAGGAACCCCGTATTGCCCCATTAACGGAATCGCAATGGAATGAGGAACAAATCAAATTGTTGACTCCCTATAAAAGAGTGGATGGTAGTGTTCTCAACGTAGTTGCAACGCTTGGTAGACATCCTAAATTGTTTGACCGTTTCATTACATTTGGCTTGTATGTATTACGAGAACAAACTCTGCCAGATCGTGACCGGGAGATCCTTATTTTACGTATTGGCTGGCTCTGTCAGGCTAAGTACGAATTTGGACAGCATACGCTTGCGGGGAAAAGGGTGGGATTGAAAGATGAAGAAATCTTACGAATTACCAAAGGACCGGATGAGCCAGGATGGAGTGCATTTGATGCAGCGTTAGTTCGAGCTGCCGATGAGCTTTACTATGATGCCATTATTTCAGACGCCACCTGGAAGGTGCTTTCCGAACGTTACAATGAAAAGCAGCTTATGGATGTGATTTTTACTGTTGGGGGTTATAATATGGTTTCCTGGGCATTAAACAGCTTCGGTGTTCAATTAGAAAAAGGTGTGCCTGGTTTTCCAGAAGGTTCAAAAAAGTAAGCCTGCCCTCTGGAAGGATGCTAACTCTGGAATGGCTGAGCTGAAAGGCTAGGGAAGAGTTAACCTATTACGCCGGACTATAAACTTGGATTTCTTTATCTAAACGATCGGCCAGTTTATCCTCAGCTACATCCAAATCAAAATCTATCTGTAAACCCAACCAGAACTGAGGAGACATCTTGAAATACCTGGCAAGGCGTAAAGCTGTATCAGCCGTAATTCTGCGTTTTCCTAGAACAATCTC